>JAZUHA010000440.1:0-2909 GCA_045641485.1 Acutalibacteraceae bacterium | reverse complement strand
GGAATATGTAAGGAGTGCCGTTGCCGAAAGTTTTTTGCTTTTCGACTTTTTTGCACCCCTGCAAAATGCTTTGACAAGCCCGTATTCACCCGTTAAAACGGTAATAAGCCTGTCATATTCACCTATACTCTGTTCCCTCACCACTAAGCCCGTTGCACTTATTTTCGTCACAAAGTTTCAACTCCGTTTCGCCTAACATATCAAGGTGCTTGCGATACTCAAGATAATCGGAAACTTTCCCGTCTGCCGTGAATTTTTCCCAAAGTTCTTTTTCATCCATAAAAACATCTCCGTTACAAATTGTTAAATATATGATACTCCGAAGATGGGTAATTTATGCACGAAAATTGAAATGAATTTAAAAATCAGTCAAGCCCGAAATTGTGAATTAAACCCTCTCTGTTTCTCCACCCTTCTTTTACCTTTACACGGCAGTACAGATTGACTTTGCAGTCAAAAAACTTTTCGAGTTCCAGTCTTGCCGAGGTGGAAACGGCTTTAAGCATACTGCCGCCTTTACCGATAATTATACCCTTATGGCTTTCTTTTTCGCAGTAAACAAGGGCTTCTATATCAAGTATTGTTACGCCGTCGTTTCTTTCCCGCTCCGACATACTCTCTATTGAAACGGCAGTGCCGTGCGGAATTTCATCATTAAGGTTATAAAGAAGTTTTTCCCTTATTATTTCTGCGGCAATCACTCTTTCGGGCTGATCGGTAAGAGTGTCTTCCGGGAAGAAAAATTCGCTTTCCGCCGCAAGACCTTTAAGTTCGTCTTTAAGTTCGTCCATACCGTCGGAAGTTACGGCGCTTACGGGAACAACAGCCGCAAAATCAAGAAGTTTTGTAAACTCAAGTATTCTTGCCATAAGTTTCTCTTTTTCGGGCACGGTATCAATCTTATTAACGGCAAGAACAACGGGAACTTTTTCCGCCCGTAATTTTTTTAAAAGTTCAAGTTCGTTTTCTTTTATTTCACCCGACGGCTCTGCCACAAAAAGACAACTGTCCACACCGGAAATACTGTCGTCAACGGCTTTTATCATTTTTTCGCCGAGTTTTGTTTTGGGCTTATGAAAACCGGGTGTATCTGTAAACACAAGTTGAACATCGCCCTCTGTGAGTACACCCGTGATTTTTGTACGTGTTGTTTGAGGTTTTGATGAAACTATTGCTATTTTCTGACCTAAAAGATTGTTAAGTATTGAAGATTTTCCGACATTGGGTTTACCTACTATTGCAATAAAAGCAGTTTTTCTTTCTCCCATTTATTACTTATCCTCTTTTTTCTTCTTTATTTTTAAAATCGAATTTGAATATAAAAATATTTGCGATAACAACGCTTAAAACAAACAGCAGAATATATACGGGTTCATTGACATAATGCGCAAACAGAAGTTTAAACGCCTCCGGCTGCCATAAAATAACAATGCCGATTATAACGGCAAAAATTGCAAATACAAGAACTGCGCCCGCCGCCGAATCCTTTGATATTCTGATTGTTTCGTTTTTTTCATTTGTTACGCTGTCGTCACCTTTTTCTATTCCGGTATTTATGAGTTCACCGCCCAAAACAAGGGAACACGCAAGAAGTAAAACGGCAAACTCAAGTTTTGAAACAGTGAAAAAGTCATAGGCAAAAAGATAGTAAAGCATATACGCCATACAGGTTATATGTATTCTGAAATTTCTTTCGTGAGTTACTATCCAAACTATTCCCTTAAAAGCATAACCGAAACTTTTAATTAAATCCGATAAATTTTTTTTCATTTTTTATTTTCATCCATATAATATGAATTATCTCTTTTAAGACCGAGTTCCGATAAAACATGCTCTTCTTTTTCTCTCATACGCACTTCTTCCATACCGCCGTTTACATGGTCGTATCCGAGAAGATGAAGCATTGAATGAACGGTTAAAAAGCCGATTTCACGCTGAAGAGTATGACCGTATTCTTCAGCCTGCCGCACGGCGGTTTCCACCGAGATAACAATATCACCGAGAAGGCACGCACCCGTATCCAAATCTTTATCGTAAACGCCGTCTTCACCGAGCGGAAAAGACAGAACATCGGTACTTTTATCTACATTTCTGTATTCTCGGTTAAGTTCGTGAATTCTTACATCGTCAACAAATGTTACACTGATTTCCGCAGGCTCCGTAAAATCTTCAAATGTAAGCACGGCATTACAGCAACGCCTTACAAGAAGCCTTACCCCCGTAGGAATTTTTACCGCTTTCTGGTCGTTTGTTATAACAACCTTAATTTTTTCTTTCATTCTTCCTTTTAGTCTCCTCATATTTTTCGTATGCTCTTATAATATCCTGAACAAGTTTATGACGGACAACATCCTTTTCATTGAAACGGACAATGTCTATCCCCTCTATGTTTTTAAGGATTTTCGTTACTTCAACAAGTCCGGAGCGTTTGCCGTCCGGCAGGTCTATCTGCGTAACATCGCCGGTTACCACAACCTTTGAATTGAAGCCCATTCTCGTTAAAAACATTTTCATTTGTTCGGGAGTGGTGTTTTGCGCTTCATCAAGAATAATAAAACTGTCATCAAGCGTTCGCCCTCTCATATAAGCGAGTGGCGCAACCTCGATATTGCCCCGTTCCTGATACTTCTGAAAATTTTCCGCACCGAGCATATCAAAAAGTGCATCATACAGAGGTCTTAAGTACGGGTCAACCTTGCTTTGGAGATCCCCGGGCAAAAAGCCGAGTTTTTCGCCTGCCTCTACAGCCGGACGGGTAAGGATAATTCTGTTAACCTCTTTCGCTCTGAATGCGTTAACAGCCATGGCAACCGCAAGATATGTTTTACCCGTGCCGGCAGGTCCTATGCCGAAAACGATTGAATTTCTTTCAATAGCCTCAACATATTGCTAAGTCGGGTCGTAGCCAT
>JAZUHA010000439.1:0-5384 GCA_045641485.1 Acutalibacteraceae bacterium | reverse complement strand
TCCCCTGTTTCATCGCAATCCTTCAGAATTATTTTACCGCACCGAAACGGTCAAGCGGCCATATTCTGAATACAACCTTTCCTTTTATTTGTTCTTCATCTATACAACCTACAGATGAAGACCGTGAATCTATGGATGTTTCTCTGTGGTCCCCCATAAAAAACCATTTTTTATCGGGCACCTGATACGGCAAGGGCAAATCGCACTCGCCGAATGCTTTTTCTTTTATATTAGGTTCTTTAATAATTTTGCCGTTTATATAAACATTGCCGTCGGGGTCAAGGTCTACACTCTGACCGGGACCTGCAATGCACCTTTTTACAAGAAGCTTATTGCCGTGGTAAAAACCCACAAGGTCGCCCGTTTTAAACTTTTTAACGGAAACCGCTATCACAATATCGCCCTCCCGTAAAGTGGGAGTCATAGACGAGCCGTATATCTTGAAAACCGGAAGAAAAAGAACAGCCACAAGCACTGCCGCCGCTGCGGCTACAATCATTGCATAAACCGTTGTTCTTACGGCTTTTCTGTATGTAATTTTGTGCTTTTCACGGACAAGTTCATTTTCAAGCATTTCAACATCCGGCATACTTTCGGGCGTTTTTTTCTTTTTAAATCCGTGAAATTTAAAAGCTTTAAATTTATTAAAGTCGGTTTTCTTCATTTATTTTAACACCGTCCGAATTTTCGGAAATGCGTTTCAATTCCCTGTCGGTCGCTCTTTTTACTGCGGAAATATATTCGTTTGCGGTTTTGTCTGCGGCTTCAAAAATACCGCTTAATTTTGCAACCGCCTCGGCAAGAGAACCGCAGGTTTCAAATGTATGGTTATAGTTATGCAGTTTATCTTCAAGAAAAGTAACCTTTCGGTCAAGTTCCTCATTGATTTTAACCTGCTCTATAAGAAGCCGGAGAAGTTCGGAACGGCTTAATTTTTTTAATTCTTTTTCTGTCATTCTTTCCTCCGAATCAAAACAACTGTTGTGTTTGTACAACAACCCGTATATTAATTATAATACATTTTGTACAAAAATCAATATAAAAATGTCAATAAAACGTGAAACGAAACTTTTTCGTCTTTGTTAACAAAAAAGTTTCGTTCTCACAGCAAATTTCACAAATCATTAATAAAAATTCCGCAAATTATTTAGTTTCTTCAATTTTTTCAAATTCTTCAAATTCCTGCGATTTGATAATGTTAATAATTGCACGCCGTCTTTTAAAATATCTTCCTGCATATATCGCCAAAAACAAAATCGCAAATACAACAAGTCCCAAATACGAAGAAGCGGTTTCAAACGCATCTTCTCCGAAACTCACCATAAAAAATCCGAGTAACATTGCCACAGGCTGATACAAATAATAAATAAGATTCGTATGCTTTCGTGTCAGCAGAAATTCCGGTTCCGGCAATTCCTCTTTTTCTTCATTTTCCTGTGATTTTTCTTTTCCGGCTTCATCGGATTTGTCAAGCCCGATACGGTATTCCTGCAAAATAATATTGCTTAATACAAAAAAGCAAAGACAAACGGCAACAACAACCATTCCGATAAGTTGTGAATAATATCCTTCTGCACCTCTGCGGAAAAGAACAACAGGCTCTGCCATTGTTAAGCCTACACCTGCTATCATACCTATTATGTATATAACGGGGTTGAAAAACAGCGGTGACGAAACAAAACGCACGGAAATTCCGCCGAGAAGCAAATATGGAAGCGCCACGGTAAAAAAGTTCGGCGGAAGATATGTATAACCTAAAAAATTAAAATGAACTAAACCGCTGAATTCGCCCGTTAATACGGAAATTATAAATAAAACGGGGAAAATATATACATCATACTGCAAGAGATTTAATCTTTCCAGAATATAAATTACTATATACGCATAAAGAAGCGACTGAACATACCAGACGGCATCTCCCATCTGAAACGGCCATATATTAAGCACAAGGAAATTAAACCAAATCCGTTTTGATTTCAGCGCAGGTAAAAAATCAGCATCCAAAGATAAAAACAGCAAAACATTTATAAGAACATAAAATACAAATATACATAAAAATGCTGTTGCGGTGCGCTTTATTTCTCTTTCAAGTCGTTCTCTTCTTTTTTCGGGGTCGGAAAGCACAAGCATACCCGAAAGAATGAAAAATGCTATGGGTGCAAATCCGCAAATTGACTGCACGGCAGGACCCGCAACCGTAGGAAACCCGCACAGTTTTATACAGGCACAAAACATAAGAAGTAAACGAAATTTTTCGATATTTTCATTATTTGTACCGATGAGTCCGTAAAACGCTTTTTCCGGCGTTATCTCGGCAGTATTTGTATTTCCCATAAAATATCACCCCTTTTACCCCTGCAAAATCAAAAATCATTATTTTATAAACTTTCTGCATCTTCACAGGCGGTTACAACTCTTAAAACCGTCTGAAAATGAAACAGAACACCAATCTATCATGTTACAACTAAACTATAAACGATTCGTTATATTTTGTCAAGCAGTTTAGCATATCTGCGGCTTCTGCTGTTGTAACTGTTCTTTTTGACACGAATGTGCAAAAATCTTCGTCGGTAAGCGGAATCCGTATGCCGTTCTCGTAAAGCTCACTGTCGGAAATCGTCATATTCTGCTCCCGCATTACACCGTATCCGCCCGTCTGTAAACGCACCAAATCAAAGGCTTCGGGTTTTACGGACAAAAGTTTATAAAGATGCGAATTTTTCCGGAGTGAATAGAGTTAAAAAGAATAGACCGCAATACCCAGAACAGCAGAAATTATTATAAGCGTTATCGGAGTGATTTTCTTTTTAATTATTTTACCGCCGAAAAAGTATATAATCCCCAATACAACCGTAAGCGCAAAGGACCGCAGGTCAAAGGAAAAATCGCCCGTAAGATTTACGCAGTTTTTTATAATCATAAAACAGCCCGTTGCAAGAATAATTGCCGTAATGCACGGAACAAGCCCGTTTAAAAGCGAAACGACATATTTATTCTTTAAAGCCGATTTTAAAAGTACCGTTATTAAAAGAATTATTATAAACGCCGGAGCGACTACCGCCGTTGTTGCAAGTACAGCACCCAAAATACCGCCCTGCGTGTTGCCCACATAAGTGGCAAGGTTTACCATAATCGGTCCCGGTGTGCTTTCGCTTACCGCTATCATATAACTTAACTGCTCGTCATCCATCCAGGCGTTCTGCAAAACAACATCACGCACCAGAGGAATAGCGCTGTAGGCTCCGCCGAAAGAAAAACATCCGACCTTTAAAAATCCCAAAAGAAGCTTAAGATATATCATTTCTTTTGCCTCCTTTTTTCTCTTTAATGCTGTTTACGGCACAAAGAAACAAACTCATAACAGCCGTAACAAATAACAGAGTGACGGAGGATATATTTAAAGAAAAGATGTTTATAAGCATCATAATTACAAATGCGCAGGAAAAAACGGCAACGGGAAATACTTTTTTCTCCGTCTTTTTTACCATTTTAATACCGAC
Organism: Acutalibacteraceae bacterium; assembly: GCA_045641485.1. GTDB lineage: Bacteria > Bacillota > Clostridia > Oscillospirales > Acutalibacteraceae > DTU089. Next base: position 1,884 of record JAZUHA010000439.1, on the reverse strand, counting down.
ACCCAAAATAAGAACACCGACAGCCGCTTTTATGCCGTTAAAAGCATTTGCGATTATCTTAATTTCAAGAAAATCATTAAGGAAAAGAGATATTACATATATAATTATAAAACTCGGCAAAACCATTCCGAATGTGGCAAAAAGAGCACCTGTGATACCTTTTCTTTTATACCCCACAAAAGTGGCGCAGTTTATGGCAACGGGCCCCGGCGTGCTCTCCGCAATAACAACAAGATTTTTCATTTCTTCTTCGGTTATCCATTTTTTTCTTTCCACACAGGTATCGTCAATAATGGAAATCATGGCGTAACCGCCGCCGAAAGTGAAAAGCCCTATTTTAAAAAAAGTTAAAAACAGTTCAAAAAGTTTTTTCATTTTGTTGTCCTTTACTTTTTTGTTTTAAACTTTTGTTTTATATGTTTTTGAAAAAGCGCTGTATGTACTGCCGTTAATTGAGCGTATACGCCATTCGTAATTGCCTTTTAAATCAGCGCCGCAGGAAGTGCCGGTTGTTTTACCTGCAATTTTCCATTTTGATGCGCCGGACTTGCGGTACTGAATTTCGTACTGTTTTCCGCCCGTGACCTTGTTCCATTTTAAATAGAGCTTGTATTTACTGCTTTTTGCGGTTTTGAGCGTGGGTGCGGCGAGATACATAAGTGTTATGCCCGATTTGTAACCGCTGTATGTGCTGCCGTTATATGCTTTTACATAATAACCGTATTTTGTACCGCTCTTTACTGATTTATCGGAATATGAAACGGTTGAACCGCTCTTTATTGTGGTGAGTTTTTTGTAACTGCCGGAGCCTGTTTTCTTATAAATTACATATCCTTTGGCACCGCTTATTTTACTCCACGAAACTTTTATATATCCGTTTTGGTTGGAAAGTTTTGTTGTAGGAGCGGAGAGGAAGAGTATGGTTTTTCCCGTTTTGTTATAATCGCCGTACGTACTGCCTTTGTATGCTTTTACGGTATAGACATATTTTGTATTTCCGCTTACCTTTGTATCGGTATACGAAAGCGTTGAAACACCTTTAACGGTTGCGAGTTTTGTAAATGATTTATCGGTACTCTTTTTGCGGTAAACGATATATCCGTCTGCGCCTGCCGCCTTTGTCCATGTAACGGAAACACCTTTTGCGGTGTTTGAAACGGTAACCGCTGGAGTTGCAAGTTTTACCGTTACCGTACAGGTTGCGGTTTTACCGCTTGTGGTTTTTGCCGTTATTGTTGCCGTACCCGGTTTTACAGCGGTTATTTTACCGTTTGATACAGTGGCAACCGCTGTGTTTGACGAACTCCATGCAACAGTGTCCGTTGTATCCGCAGGCAACATTTTTGCGGTAACTGTTTCTGATTTCCCGACATTAAGAGTAAGAGTTTTTTTATTAAGCGAAACCGATTCGGAACTTACTCTGAAAACCAAACGACCTGAAGAAGCATTATTGCTTGCCGCCGAAAAGCCGGCGATATTTTGCGCTTTAACGGTGTAGTAATAGGTATTGCCGTTTGCAACATCAGTGTCGGTAAAGGATAAATTTGTATAGTTTTCTTTAAAAAGTTTCCCGACTGTATTTTCATTGGTACTGCGGTAAATATTGTATGAATCGGCGCCTTTGATATTACCCCAAGAAACCACAACAGCATTGCCGTTAAATGAAGCAGTTACCGCGGGAGCGTTAAGAAGAACTATATTATCTTCTTTAATCAACTGACCGTCGGCTCTTTTATCAAGAAAGTAAGTACCGTCAAACTCCCGGCAATATAACTTAATCGAAGAAAGTTTTGTTCTGTCGGCACCGGATTTTACGGTAAATGTAAATTTAACAAACTTTTTATCCGAAGAGCCTGTTTTAAAGCCCGAAGCACTCATAAATGC
>JAZUHA010000438.1:0-2003 GCA_045641485.1 Acutalibacteraceae bacterium | reverse complement strand
CAAAGTTTGAAAAAAGAAAAAAGACTACCGAAGTAATCTATGTTGAAATTGACGATATGTACCGCACAAATGCCGTTATAGAGGAATTGCAAAGGTTTATTAAAGAAAAATCCACCGTACAGACAGTAGCCCCCAAAAGCGGAAAATCGGGGAATTTGGGTTTAATTGTTGTAATTGATAAAAGAACGGATTATAATTTAGACGAACTCAAGAATATTGAAAATGTTGTATATGCTGTTGAGGACGGTGGCTGATAAGTGGGCGGAAAAGCACAAATAAAATATGCAAAACAGTTTTAATTTTGATGTTGAACAACGAAACAAAATAACAATATATGAAATATGAAGGAGTTTTTTCATGAAAACAGGAATTTGTTTAGACGAATCACCCGAAAAAATTGCAAATGCTGCAGCACACCTAAAGAAAATAGGATACGATTGCGTTGATCTTCAATTGTTTATCAATCCGCAAAGCGAATACTATCAATTTTCAGACAAGCAGTTACTTGCAATTAAAGGCACACTGGATTCCACAGGAATCACACCTTTTCAAACACATGGTCCGTGGATACACCCGCCTAAAAACAATACGACACAAGAGCGTGCCACTTGGATGTCGTATGCCGAAACAGCCCTGCACGCTTGTGCAGTATTGGGTAGTCCATATTTGGTTATGCATCCCGTTATGCCAGATGATTACTTTAACCGCAGAAACAGTGAAAGCGTAGAACAAATCAATCGAGAATTTTTCGGCAAATTATTAGAAATGGCAGCAAGCGTACAAGTAACGGTAGCACTTGAAAATATGCCATTTAATTCGGAATTGCTTGCCACTCCACGAGAAACCGTCGATTTTGTGCGTTCATTTAATTCTCCTTGGTTCAAGGTATGTTTGGATACAGGACACAGTTTGGTTCGACAAATCGAGCCTGCCGATGCTGTGCGTGAAATCGGCACGCAATGGCTGGCAACACTACATGTCCACGATAACAATGGAGTTTCCGACCAGCACGAAAATCCGTATCGCGGAAAGATTAATTGGAAAGCCTTTACTACGGCACTGCATGAGATTAATTATAATGGCGTAATGTCGCTGGAAACAGATATAATTGGTCAAAAGGATGCTATGCCACAACAGGTGATAGATATATTGGAACAATCATTGTATACCATTGCACGAACATTAGCAGAAGATTAAAATATAAAGCTGTTTGTAACTGACCAGCAACAAAACATCTTCCAAAAAAACAATAAAAAAGAAGTATGGAAAATATACGAAAAATGACTGTAAATGCACCGCTTAAAATCGGTGATAAGATTATAGAAAATATATTCGGAACGGATGTAATTGCCACTAAAAACATAGAATAATTTTTAAATTGGGGTTTTGTGAATGTATTGGTTGGAATTGATTTTTAAAATGGTTTTTGCGGTTTTGGTGGGCGGACTTATAGGCAGTGAGCGTGCCCGTCACGGCAGAGCCGCAGGAATGAGAACGCACGTCTTGGTGTGTTTAGGTGCGGCACTTACCTCTATGACAAGCCTTTATGTCGCAAATGTATTGGGGAATAACGGTGATGTTTTCCGTATTTCCGCACAGGTTATATCGGGTGTCGGTTTCCTCGGCGCCGGTATGATTATCCTTAAAAACAACAATATGATTACCGGACTTACCACGGCGGCAGGCGTATGGACTACCGGTGCTATCGGTGTGGCAATCGGTTACGGTTTTTATGAGGGTGCGGCAGGGGCGACCGTTTTGTTCCTTATAACCATTATTCTTTTTGCAAAGCTTGAAAGAAGAAAAAAGACTACCGAAGTAATCTATGTTGAGATTGACGATATGTACCGCACAAATGCCGTTATAGAGGAATTGCAAAGGTTTATAAAAGAAAAATCTACCGTACAAACAGTAGCCCCTAAAAGCGGAAAAACGGGGAATTTAGGTTTAATTGTTGTAATTGATAAACGGATGGATTATAATTTAGACGAACTCAAGAATAT
>JAZUHA010000437.1:0-9128 GCA_045641485.1 Acutalibacteraceae bacterium | reverse complement strand
TAATGAAAAATAAAATATGAAAGTGTGAACTAACAGTTATTCACAATGTGATATAATTCGGCGAAGCCCCGAAATTCCTCACTCCTCATTCCTAATTCCTCACTGAAAAAAGGGTAAATGTCGGAGAATGAACTGCCGGTTATACAGGCTAAAAACTAAATTCTAAAAACTAAAAACTATTTATTCGCCTGCATTTTAAGGTAGGCATTTATAAATCCGTCAAGGTCGCCGTCCATAACGGCGTTTATATTACCGTTTTCAAAGCCGGTGCGGTGGTCTTTTGCAAGAGTATAGGGCATAAACACATACGACCTTATCTGACTGCCCCAGGCAATTTCTTTCTGAACGCCTTTAATATCACTGATTTTTTCAAGATGCTCACGCTCCTTAATCTCCACAAGCTTGGAAACAAGCATACGCATGGCAACTTCACGGTTCTGATGCTGGCTTCTTTCTACCTGGCAGGAACATACAATACCCGTAGGTATATGTGTAAGACGAACGGCGGATGATGTTTTATTAACTTTCTGACCGCCTGCGCCCGATGAACGGTAAACATCCATCTTTATGTCTTCGGGAGCAATATCGACCTGAACGCTGTCGTCAATTTCGGGCATAACTTCAAGCGAAGCAAAAGAAGTATGTCTTCTGCCGGAAGCATCAAACGGAGAAACACGAACAAGTCTGTGAATACCGTTTTCGCTCTTTAAATAGCCGTAGGCATTTTCGCCCTCTATAAGTATAACTGCGGATTTAAGACCGGCTTCATCACCGTCAAGATAATCGAGCGTTGAAACTTTAAAGCCGTGACGTTCGCCCCAGCGGTTATACATTCTGAAAAGCATCTGTACCCAGTCCTGTGCCTCTGTTCCGCCGGCACCTGCGTGAAATGTAAGAATGGCATTTTTTGAATCGTATTCGCCGGAAAGCAGTGTTGAAAGTGTCATACTGTCAAGTGTCGAAATAAAAGCATCCACACTCCCTCTGCATTCATCAAAAAGGCTTTCGTCTTCTTCCTCATTTGCAAGATCTATAAGCGTTGCGGTATCGTCAAAAGAAGTATAAAGGTCATCATAAGCCTTTATTTTGTTTTTTAAAGATGCGGTTTTCTGTAAAACTTTTTGCGAATTTTCTATATCATCCCAAAAGCCGTCCTGCGCACTTTGGTTTTCAAGTTCGGCTACTTCTTCTTTTGCTTTTTTTAAGCCTAAAGCATCTGCCAAATCCTTTAACTTGTCTTCATACGAAAGAAGTTCAAGCCTTAATTCTTCAAATTGAAGCATAGTATTTTCCTCTCATAAACATAATAACATATTTTTACAAATAATTATTATATCTAAAATTTAATGATATGTAAAGATTTATTTGAAAAAATACTCATTATATTCTCAAACTATTATATTCGCCTTCGGCGAGGGAGTTCAATTCTCTATTGACGAAAAACAGAAAGTAAATAAGAAAAAAGAGTCTGTCATCTGACAAACTCTTCTATGGTGAACCGCTCGGTGTGTCAGACGAACAATCGGACTCTGCATTATTGCCGGAAAGTTTTTTCTCGGTTTCGGTCAAAAACACTTCCGTCAAATCAGTTTCGTTGTGACTGCCGTTAAAATAAATAATGAGTTTGTTGTCATACACAAAAACCTTGTTTACAAAAATATTGATTAAAACCCGACGGTTGCGGGGTTCTTTTTTGGCTTTGTTTTTCAAATCAAAAAAGAATCTGCGGATTGTATCTTCATCCAAAACAAATTCGGAGAGCTGTTCTTTGGCAAGCTGCCTTTCAAGTTCTTCGATTTCTTTTTTGCGTTCTTCAATGCGTTTTAATAAAGTGGGCACTTGCTCACCCAATTCAATGGAATCCAAAAGATTTGAAATGGCTCTTTCCCTTTTCTTGATTTCCGTTTTCAAACGGGCGGTTTCGCTGTTTTCGTATTCGTGCTTACATTCTTTGAGAATACCTTTGATTATTCGTTCAAGTTTTTTATCTGTGAGAAAATCCGAAATGACCTGAATGACCTTGTCCTCAATCAAATCCTTATTGACTGCCTTTTTATCGCATTTATGCTTCCGTGCGTTCTTGCAGATATAGTAACGGTAAGTGGAGCCGTTTTTGCTTGTTCCGCTGTAACCAATCATCATTTCTCTGCATTCTCCGCAGAAAAGCTTTGTGGTTAACAAAAACGGTTCGTCCGTTGCATTGGAAGCACGGTGTTTGCCGTTTTTCACCAAAACCTTTTGAACACTGCCGAAAAGTTCATCTGAGATTATACGGGGAATGCCGTCTTTTATTTCAACATCATTGAAAATATAAATGCCGAGATACTTCTTGTTTCGCAGCATTCTGTAAATAACGCTTTTATCAATCGTTGAGCCTCTTGCGGTCTTGATACCTCGGTTTTTCAAGTCGTTGATAATATCGGTAATCGGTTCGCTTTGAGCATAGCGTTCAAATATTTCTTTCACGATATTTGCTGCAAATTCATCAATTTCAAGCTGCTTGTTTTCATTGAGCCGATAACCGAACGGAACAACACCGCCGTTGCTTTTACACTTTAAAGCATTCTCTTTCATACCGCGGTTAACCTTTTCCGCGAGGTCAACACAATAGGATTCCGCCCAACCGTCAAGAAGAGATTCCATTATAATGCCCAAAGCACCATCTAAGATTGGCTCTGTAGCGGAAATCAGCTTAACATCGTTTTGTTTTAAAATGTTTCTGTTTTTAATACTGTCGCCGCGATTGCGGGAAAAACGGTCAAATTTCCATACAATCACGGTTTCAAAGGTCTTTGAATAACTGTCTTTTATCATCCTTTGAAAATCCGGTCGTTTGTCGTTTCGGGCAGATTTCGCACGGTCTATGTACTCACCGACAATATCAATGCCCTTTCTTTTTGCGAATTCTCTGCATTCCCTTAACTGACCCTCAATAGATTCTTCACGCTGATTTTCACAAGAGTATCTTGCATAAATAACACCGTTCATAAAAACTCTCCTATCATAATTTTTTTACACTCTAATTATGACGGAAAACGGGGTAAAGAATCTATATTTTATTTTTGCAGAGAGATATTTTTTTATTAAATTTTTGTGAACAAGTGGGATTTCGGGCGAAAATGGCTCTCTGGGGTTTTTCGAGTGGCGAAATATAAAAAATAGGGGCTGCCGCAGCAGCCCCGCACAAAAATAATATACAACACAGTTTGACAACTGTTGCTGAAATTAAGCAACTAAATTACTAGTTTTGCAACTATTGGAATTATATTTAGTTTTTTAACATCATTGAATAAAATAGGGGATGCAATGAAATGTAAAATCAGATCACATCCCCTAAGTTTGCTAATTACCCTTTAGGCGGATACGGATCGTTACCATAAGAGTTTTTTTCTCTTATGCGACCATTTTGACCGTGAATAACAACCTCAGAGTTATTATTGATGGCAATACTTCGTGCAACCTTAATGGCATCTGCCTGAGTCTGCGTTCGAGCAGTTGCCCTTGAATTTCCCGCACCTTTGACCTGCCAACCACCATTAGGGTGTGGAGTAACGTGTTGATTTTTCATAGTAATTCCTCACTTTAATCTTGTAATGCGTCCACAATGGGGACATATTGAAGGGTTTGTGATAGGTATTATCTTCCGACCACATTTACAAATATAGTATTTGTATGTTATCTTCATAAACTGTCAGTCCTTTCATTTATTTTATAAAGCATAAAAAATAAATGTGGTAATTACCTTTCTGACGATAAAAATGTATTGCAATTACAAGTTTTCTATGATAGAATACTAGCTGACCGGCGTTAATTGTAATTGCTTTTATCGCCCCACCGAGTACCAAGAGACCAGCTTGGTACTCTTTTTTTATTAATTATGCAGTATAATCAATTATTAAAAAAGATATCAGGATTACAACCAAATGCACCTTCAAGGATTTTTTCAGTCAAATTAACTTTTGCTCTTGATGTTTTTAAATCACTTAATCTGTGCAAAGAACTTTTGCCATATTTATTCTTCTGCACTACCCATACTTGATCTCGTCTGGCAGTATCTGTCAATAATAACGGTTGATGTGATGTGCAGATAAGTTGTGCGTTATTAGGATTTGTTTTTTTGTTAACAAACAAATTTACAATCTCGCGAACCAAAGATAGGTGAAGACCGTTCTCTATCTCATCAATAATAAGAACACCCCCACTTTCAAGCGTGTCGAACAAGTATGGAAGAGCTGTAAACAATTTAATAGTACCAAGAGACTCGTCATTGAAGAAAGAAATAGATGAATCGGTAATTTCTTTTCCTTTCTCGTCAAAAACTTTGTGTTGGGTATTAACTGCAACAGTAGTCTTCATTGAAATCAATTCTTTATTTTCAAAATCATCGCTTCCAAATTTTTGCCTTGCGACTTCTTCCTCTGAATAGTTCACACTAATTTGTTTTAATGTGGGATCTGCCTGCTGTAATATATTAGTATATTGTTTGAGTCGAGATTCCGAAAATGACTCTTTGGAGTTTTTAGGATTTATCTTTGCCGCGGTCATATTAACGCTGTTTATATTTGTTATCGCAGTTACAATATCTTGAGCAATATTGTTATTAAACATAGCAATTATAGGAAGGCACAGTGCTTCTGGCTTAACTATAAACTTGTTGCTTTCAAAGTTCTTGAAATCCGATCTAACACTAATATCCTTGAAAAAAGGAGAGGTTCTTTCAAGAAGTTTTTCAGAGCGTCTATATTTCTTTGTTACACTTTCATATATTACTGTTTTATCTTGTAGTGAAAAAGTGTAAGTATATAACACTTTATCAATCATAATTTCAACTGAAAACTCTGACGGTTTTGTATGATAAGATTTATCAAAAGCAAACGGAACAATCGGGACATCAAGTTCTTTAATATGCGGAATCGAAATCATTTGCTGCGAATCGCTGAAAGCAGTAATGGGAGAAAACATCAGCAATCTCTGAATCTCTCTAATAATCTTGCAGAAAAAGGTTTTACCAGAGCCATTTGCTCCGTACAGGTAAGAAACTTTATTAATGAAATAGTCATTGCATTCAAAGACCGAATCCATTATGTCTTTTTTGCTCTTGTCGGTCTCTGTGGTAAAACTGCTCTTCTCCGCAAAAGAATAGAAATTCGAGGCTGACAGTGACAATAATGTTATTTTTGACATAGTTCTCACTCCTTGCATTTAATAATATATCACAAAACATACATAATGTCAATAGTTAATTCATTTTTTTCGACAAAGTGGATGATTTTTTGCATATAACAAGTTATTCCGACTTAGTTAGCGTTTTTTTCCCAACAAATTTTTAAAATATTGAAATTCTCACAAAATAAAGTTTAGTTTTTAATGTTTTTTGCCTTTTACTTGTTTTTCTATATTAAGTTTATAAGATTTGCGTCAAATACAAAAAATATTGTTTCGCAATGATGCGATGTTTGTCTCTTGCGTCCTGCAGGATGAATTATTGCCAAAAGAAAACATCTTTATAAAAGTGTTTATAACGGATACGACGAAAAAAAAGCAAAATTAGACTTCGGTACAAACACACATTTATCAGTTGATTAATCATAATTCAAAAATTACTATTGACACAAACTGAAATTCTGCATATAATAATATTGCAATTGAAAAATTGTGCGGCTTGGGCGAAAGCTCTTTGGGCCACCGAAGGCGGGAAGAATTTCCCGCTGTTTTTTATATGGAGCAGATTATGAAGAATGTATTGAGTATTTTTATTGATGAATCCGGCGATTTCGGACCTTTGAAAGAAAAACCGTCTTATTACCTCGTTACAATGGTTTTTCATTCACAGAAAAATGATATTTCGGGGCAAATCGCCAAATTGGAAAGCAGCATTTCGGCGGATGGTTTTAATGTAGAGTATATACATACAGGTCCGATTATTCGCCGTGAAGAAATTTTCGAACGTTATTCTCTTGATGACCGCAGAAGACTTATCTATAAAATACTCAATTTCTTTAATTCCTGTCCGGTGTCTTGCCTGACAGTCAAAGTTAACCGAAAAGAAACTCCCGATAAAATTTCTCTTTCGGGCAGATTGGCAAAAGAAATCAAAACACTGTTGGATACGCATAAGGACTTTTTTGACGGTTTTGATAACATCATTGTTTACTACGATAACGGGCAGGTCGAATTAAGTGCTGTACTGAATGCTGTATTTTCAATCTGTTTTAAGGATGTCGAGTTCCGAAAAGCCGAGCCTCAGCGGTACAGACTTCTTCAAGTTGCCGATTTTGTGTGCAGTCTCGAATTGCTGCGTATCAAGCACGGTGAAAACAGACTGAGTAAATCTGAAACAAAATTCTTTTACAAGCCGCAAGAACTGAAAAAGACTTTTCTTAAATCCATAGATAAAAAACTGTTGAAATAATATGAAAGCTATAATTACTGATTTAGACAAAACATTATTACATAGCGATAAAAGCATATCCGAACACACTATATCTGTTCTCAGAGAGTGTCACGAACGCGGAATCATTGTTATGGCTGCAAGTGCAAGACCTTTAAGAGATGTATTGATATTCGATGACTTGATTGGATTTGACGCTATAACCGCTACAAACGGGGCAGTCGTTTTGCTTCCTCAAAAATTATTGGAGTTCGGTATTCCACATATAAACGGCGAAAAAATATTATCCTCTATTCTGTGTTATCCGGATGTGTCTCTTTCCATAGAAACAAGTAAAGGGTTATATTCAAACAGAGATATTCCCGAATGGGAACCTGTCGTATATGATAAGTTTCCTGTATTGCCGGAGAATATTATTCTCTATAAAATTTTAGCAAGCAGTCAGCAAAAGTCGTTATATGAAGATATCCACGCTATCTTGACCGATGATGTGTATCATACCATTGCCAATAACGACCTTATGCAAATTATGAGCAATGAAGCTACAAAATGGAACGGCGTTAAACATATGCTTTCTCACTATAATATTTCTCCGAGTGATGCCGTTTATTTCGGTGACGATAATGACGACATTGAACCTATAAAAAACTGCGGATTGGGTGTAGCTGTGGCTAATGCCATACCGGCTGTTCTTGATGTTGCTGATTTAATAGTTGACTGTAACGATTTTGACGGCGTTGCAGGTTTTATAGAGAAGAAACTGCTTTAATATGGATATCAGTAAGAATAATGGTTAACATTTTACCCGATGGGGTTGCATAAACCATCTATGAACAAAAACATTTCTTTGAAAATCTTGAACAGGAAATACAATAACAGACTTACTTCAGCACCGCTTCGGCGGTGCTTTTGTTATGTCCGAACAGTTCGTTTGTTTAAGAGCATAGTTACTCTGTCATATTTAGAACAGATGATAGTAGTTAATAGGATTTGTGTTGAAAACAACAAAAAGATTGTACCGCCCGAAAAGGTGCAATCGGGTTGTTTCCGACACAGCGGCTCAAGGCAGTGCCGAGCCCGTAAGAGTTTGTTTTGAGAGAGTGAGAACGAACAAAACAAACCTGCAGCCGACAAAGGCTGCTTGCCGAAAAATCAGCAGAAAAGCGGCTGATTTGAGGCAAAACAAGTAAAAAGGTTATTTTGAAAACCGAGAGGTTTGGAAAATAACCATTTTTACTGCGAAAATGCAGAAAATAATCGGATTGATGCCGAAAGGAAACTGCAACGGAATTTCGCCATTCTCACCGTGGAAGTTGCTGACACGCTAAATATTTTGGGAGTGTTGATGTTTTCGGGAACACAACATACCTGTAACACTTTAACAAGGGCTGAGCCCGATTTTTGAAGAAAGGAGGAAACCGAGTGAGCAAAAGTATCAAAAATCTTCTCTGCGAAAGTGCGGAGAAGTGGATAGCGTGACACGAAACATCCGAGCCACGCCTTAAATTGTCACTTTTGCCCGTTTACTGCGTCATCGTCATTGGAAGGCATAAAGCATTCCTGCTTCCTCTTCCTTGTAACCGAACAAAATTGCTCAATTTAAGGTCGAAGATTTTATTTTGAACAGAAGCTCTCAGCTGCAAGGCATACGACCGAGGCATACTGCCGTATTCCGAGGGAGTATAACACAGCAGATGGGGGCTTATGTTAAAAATAAAACGCGGTTCGGATATTCCGTGTCACGCCTGCAAAACTGCAAATACGACCGCACCGCAAAACAGTATTCAAAGAATTACGGCAAGTTCGTTGTATTTTGCAGAGAAGTCTATGATTGCAGGACTTTGCAGGAGTGTAAGAAACATATTCAGGATTATGCAGATTATCTGACGGAACAGGGGTACAGTGCAAGCACAATTCACACTTACCTTGCACCCGTCTGTGTGCTGCACGATTTCAATATGAAAAGGATTAAGAAGCCCGTAAGACATACTGCCGAATACAAGCGAGGCAGGTCGGATAACGGGAAGAAAAGCAGAAGCGATAATGATATTGATAACCCGAAATATGCCCGTACAGTCGAATTTCAGAAGCGTGTGGGCATACGCCGTAACGAACTGAAAAGGTTACGGGGGGGTGATTTTCTCTATGATGAGAAAATCGGTTGGTATTATGTGTTTGTAAGGAACGGAAAAGGCGGTAAACAGCAAAAGCAATATATACTGCCGGAGGATGTGAAATTCATAGAGAAGTATTTTAAGGGCGTGAAGCCAAATGAAAAAATCTTCTCTGAGAGTGAACTTGAAAACAAGCTGCCGTATCACACAATCAGGGCAAATCACGCAAAGCAGATGTATGATTATTACCTTGAAAAGCTGAACGGCGATAACGGAGATAAATACCGGGAAGAGTTGAAGAAAAAACTTCTCCTGAGATATGCGGAACGGCGTAAAGATAAAGACACGCCCGAAGAAACCGCGAGAAAATATGAAATCTTTGTGCGGCTTATGGAAGGTACACACAAGTTGAAAGGAAAAAACAAAGCACTTGCAATCGAAAAACACTTACCCACGGAATACGACAATCTTGCGGTTTTAGGCGTGTCCGTATTCCATTTAGCCCATTGGCGAGTAGATGTGACTATCAACAGTTATCTGCTTGCGTATTAAATGAAAGGACAATTTTTATGATTTTATCAAAAACACTCAAACGAGTAACGGCGTATATCCGTTATGTAATG
>JAZUHA010000436.1:0-3131 GCA_045641485.1 Acutalibacteraceae bacterium | reverse complement strand
TGATTTCCTCGCAGATAGAAGGAACACAGTGTACATTGGACGATGTGTTAAACCCACAGATAGATGAAAATGTAAATGCGGAAGTGTCTGATGTTGTTAATGCGGTTAAAGCAATAAATTTTGCAATCGCACGGCTGAAAGAACTGCCGCTTTGCAACCGGCTTATTCGTGAAACGCATGCCGTTATGATGAACAGTGTGCGCGGATGCGATAAAACACCGGGAGGATTCAGATTGTCACAGAATTGGATAGGCGGTATCGGAAGCACATTAAAAAACGCCCGTTATATTCCCCCGAATGTACAGGATATGACAGAGTGTATGACCGACCTTGAAAAATATATAAATGATGACGATGACGAAACCGATCCGTTAATAAAAGCAGCTTTGATACATTATCAATTTGAAACAATTCATCCGTTTCTTGACGGTAACGGCAGAGTCGGCCGCCTGATGATTACATTGTTTTTAATACAGAAACATACACTCTCTTCGCCCGTGCTGTATCTTTCGTGCTACCTGAAAGCCAACAGAATCGAATATTATGACCGAATGGAAGAAGTAAGAAAATCAGGTAACTACGAACAGTGGATCAAATTCTTTCTGCACGGCATTGCAACAACTGCAGATGATGCTGTTGAGACGATAGATAAATTAACGGCGTTGCGGCAAAAAAATGAAAAAGCGCTGAAAAACACACCTCCAAGAGCCAGTGAAAGATTATTAACACTGCTCAGGTACATCGAGCAAAGTCCTATTATCGAAACAGTTAAGACATCAAAAGCCCTGCACTGTGCATACAACACAATGGCGAAAGACATCACTCTCTTTTGTGATTTGGGTATTCTGCAACCGCTCGGTACAGCCGCACGGTCAAAAATATTCGTATACGGCGAATATCTGGATATTTTGAAAAAGGATACCTGAAATATATTATTAAAACGGTATTTTCAATATCAAAATCAGACAAAAAATATCATCTGCAAATGTTTTTACAAAATATTCTGACAACTTTAGGCTATTTTTGATTAGTTTTTCCTCATTTTGCTGTTTACAAGACAGATAAATAGTGTTAATATAATGGGTGGTGTATTATACATTAATTTTATATTTACAGGAGGATTTCCGATGGCACGCAAAATGAAAACCATGGACGGTAACAATGCGGCAGCATATGTTTCTTATGCTTTCACAGAAGTTGCCGGTATTTACCCCATCACTCCTTCAAGCCCTATGGCAGACTATGTTGATCAGTGGTCAGCCCAGGGTATGAAGAACATCTTCGGCACAACAGTTAAAGTTGCAGAAATGCAGTCCGAGGCAGGTGCCGCAGGTACTGTACACGGCTCTCTTGCAGCCGGTGCACTTACCACAACCTACACAGCTTCTCAGGGTCTTCTTCTTATGATTCCCAACATGTACAAAATCGCAGGCGAACTTCTTCCCTGTGTTTTCCATGTATCTGCCCGTTGTGTAGCATCACACGCTCTTAACATTTTCGGTGATCATTCCGACGTATATGCCTGCCGCCAGACAGGTTTCGCAATGCTTGCAGAAACAAATCCGCAGGAAGTTATGGATATCGGCGTTGTAGCACATCTTGCCGCTATTGAGGGCAGAGTTCCCTTTATTAACTTCTTTGACGGTTTCCGTACATCTCACGAGATTCAGAAAATCGCCGTATGGGATTACGAAGACTTAAAAGAAATGTGCGATATGGATGCCGTTGAAGCATTCAGACACAGAGCACTCAACCCCGAACATCCCACAATGCGCGGTTCTCACGAAAACGGCGATATATTTTTCCAGCACAGAGAGGCCTGCAACAAATATTATGAAGCAGTTCCCGCAATTGTTGAAAAATATATGGATAAGGTTAATGCAAAACTCGGCACAGATTACAAACTCTTTAACTACTACGGCGCTCCCGATGCAGAGAATGTAATAGTTGCCTTGGGTTCTATCTGCGACGTTGCAGAAGAAGTTATTGACTATCTTCTTGCAAAAGGCGAAAAAGTCGGTCTTCTTAAAGTTCGTCTTTACAGACCTTTCGCAGCAGCAAAATTTGCAGAAGCAATTCCCGCAACAACCAAAACTCTTGCAGTACTTGACAGAACAAAGGAGCCCGGTTCAATAGGTGAACCTCTTTACCTTGATGTTATTGCCGC
Organism: Acutalibacteraceae bacterium; assembly: GCA_045641485.1. GTDB lineage: Bacteria > Bacillota > Clostridia > Oscillospirales > Acutalibacteraceae > DTU089. Next base: position 964 of record JAZUHA010000436.1, on the reverse strand, counting down.
TCTTAATGCCGCAGGCAAAAAGGATATAAATGTTCTCGGCGGCAGATACGGCCTCGGTTCTAAAGATACTCCTCCCTCATCTGTATTCGCAGTTTATGACGAGATGAAGAAAGACGCTCCCAAAGCTCACTTCACACTCGGCATCAACGATGATGTTACTTACCTTTCACTTGAGGAGAAAGAAGCACCGGCAACAGCAGCAGAGGGCACAACAGAATGTAAATTCTGGGGTCTCGGCGGTGACGGTACCGTTGGTGCAAATAAAGACTCCATTAAGATTATCGGTGACCATACAAACAAATATGCACAGGCATATTTCCAGTATGACTCAAAGAAGACAGGCGGTATCACCATATCCCATCTTCGTTTCGGCGACAAGCCCATTAAGAGCCCCTACTACATAAACAAAGCTGATTTCGTTGCCTGCCACAACCCCTCTTATATCGAAAAGGGTTACAGAATGGTTAACGATATTAAGCCCGGCGGTGTATTCCTTATTAACTGCCAGTGGGATGAAAAAGAACTTGCCGAAAAACTCAATGCAGAAGCAAAACGCTACATTGCAAAGAACAACATTCAACTTTACACAATCAACGCTATCGACCTTGCCGCAAAAATCGGTCTCGGCAAGAGAACAAATACAGTTCTTCAGTCCGCTTTCTTTGCTCTTTCCAAAGTTCTTCCCGGTGAAGAAGCCATCGGCTATATGAAAGAAAAAGCACAGAAGTTCATGAAGAAAGGTAAAGAAATCGTTGAAATGAACGAAAAGGCTATTGATGCCGGTGCTACAGCATTTGTTAAAGTTAATGTTCCCGCAGAGTGGGCAAATGCAGAAGACAACACAGATGCAAAAGCCGAAAAAGGTCCCGAAAAACTTGTTAAAATGGTTGATTCCATAATGAAACCCGTTGGTCATATGGACGGCGATACACTTCCCGTTTCCGCATTTGTTGATTATGCGGAC
>JAZUHA010000435.1:0-3886 GCA_045641485.1 Acutalibacteraceae bacterium | reverse complement strand
CTTGCACGCAGGGGATATTTTGACATATCCGAAGCATACAAGTCTATGCACTGTTTATGATTGAACCGCCGTGTACCGAACGGTACGCACGGTGGTGTGAGAGGTCGGCTACTCAATTAATGGGTAGCCTCCTACTCGATTTGTGAATATTAAATTTTAAAAATCTACGGGAGTAATTTTAAATCCGAACTTGAATGCTTTATCGTCAAGAAGGCGTTTGTTTTCCTCGGTTGCCCGTTCGGAATCTTCGCTTATGGCATTTACTCTCCAGTCAAGGTTAAGATATGTTTTGTGTTCATTTGTAAGTTCAAAATCATGTTTTACCTCGTGAAGCTGTAAACTGCTTATATGTGAAGCGTTAAAACTGAAATCGTCTATGCCGAAAGGTGTTATTTTAAGTGCGGCGCCGTCTTTTTTGCCGATTACAAGAGAGCGGGTTTTATAATGGCTTCCGTTTTCCTGCGGGCGGATATAGTGAATGAAATTATCCGTTACCGTGGTGTTATAAAATCCGTATCTTGCGGCATTAAATCTGTCGGGATAAGTATCGCCCGAAAGACCGAGACCGAAATAGCGGATATCTTCAAATTCTTCTTTAAGTATGTACTTAAATCCGAAACGGGGCAGGCGGGGGGAATTTTCCCTTATTGTGCCTTCGGTTTCAACGGTGAAACTGCCGTCACAAAGGAAAGTATAGGTTAGCACGCCTTTTGCTATAGGCGGATTTGACGGACCGCCTACGGCGATATCGCATTTTATAACAACGCTGTCTTTATTTTCGGTGACGTGTGTGTTGTATGTTTTCTGCGTTGCATGGTGCAGGTGGCTGTCAAACCATTTATCTTTTGAAGTTCCGTTATAAGTCGGGGCGTGGAACATATCAAAATCGGGTTTGCCGTCAAGAAATTCCGTGCCGTCTCGTTTAATACTGCTTATTCTGCCGTAAGGCTTGTCAAAAACGAATTCGTTTTTACTGCAGATTATATTCACAAAACGGTCGCCGTCTGTTACGGTAAGTTTTTCCGTAACCGTTTCTTTTACTTCATTTTTGTTTTCCGAAAGTTCAAACTGTAAAAATCCGACTTCATAGTCTGTTTCTGCCCACGGTTTGTTGTATTTCTGTTTAAAACTTACGGTTAAAAATGTGTTTTCATCTGATTTATAATCGTCTTTTTTGAAAAGTTTAAAATCTTTTTCGGTTTGAGGGAAAATATCAAGATTTTCTTCTTTGCCCGTTAAAACGGTTTTGCCGTTCGTTTCGATTTTCCAGGTAAAATAAAGGTCATTAAGAGTTGTAAAATATCTGACATTTTTTACGGTGAGTGTGCCGTCTTTTAAACTTCCTCTGAACGGCTCATACACTTTTTTCATATCGTAATAACCCGGTCTCGGAGTGCGGTCGGGGAAAACAAGACCGTCTATACAGCAGATTGTGTTATTCGGAAAATCTTTAAAATCACCGCCGTAATAATAACGGGCTTTGCCGTTTTCGTCGGGGATATTAACGGCGTGGTCGCACCATTCCCAGATACAGCCGCCGCAAAATTCGTCGTATTTTTCAACAAGTTTCCAATAATCGTAAACATCGCCCGTGCTCATAGAGCAGACATATTCGCACATATAAAAGGGTTTGTCGTAATTTTTATCGTTAAGGTATTTTTCGATGTAATTTGTTCCCGCATACATACGGCTTTCAACATCGGAAATATCTTTAAAACATTCGCCCTCGGGAACCGCTTTAAATTCAAGGTGAGCGTTTTCATAGTGGACTAAAGCATTCTCGTCACGGCTTTTTATGTATTTTCTCATGGCACGGTGATTTTTACCGCAGCCGCTTTCGTTACCCAAAGACCACATAATAACACTGCCGTGGTTTTTGTCACGCTCGTAAAGGCGTTTTGCTCTGTCAACATACGCTTCTTCCCATTCGTCAACGGTAGAAAGGAGCGACCACCTTGTCCAGTCCCAGTCGGCTTCCGTGTTGTAGCCCATACCGTGAGTTTCGATATCCGCTTCATCAATAAAGTAAAAGCCGAGTGCTTCCGCAAGGTCGTAAAAACGGGGGTCGTTGGGGTAATGCGAGGTGCGTATGGCGTTTACATTCACTTTTTTCATAAGGAGTAAATCCCGTTTCATTTCGTCAAGAGTAACGGCGTAACCGTTTTCGGCAGACGAATCGTGGCGGTTTATTCCGCAAAGTTTAACCGGTTTTTTATTTATGAAAAGTTTTTTGTCTTTTATTTCAATGGTACGAAGTGCAAGCTGCAACGGTATGATTTCATCATTTACGGTTACAAAAAGTGTGTATATATACGGCGTTTCGTCATTCCACAAAAGCGGATCGTTTAAAGTAACGGTAAAACTTTTTTCTTTGCTTTCGCCCTGAACTGCAACATCGCCGTGCGGGTCCGCAAGACCGTAAAGTATATCGGCTTTTCCCGAAAGAGTGCAGTTGACGGTAATATCGGCAGACGATAAATCATCTTTTATGTTTTGGCGGATTTCAATATCTTCTATATGAGTTTTGTTCCTTGAAAGAATATAAACTTCTCTGAAAATGCCCGAAAGACGGAAAAAGTCCTGGTCTTCAAGATAACTTCCGTCGCACCATTTAACATTTAATACGGTAATTCTGTTTTTACCGGCTTTTAAAAACTTTGAAATATCAAATTCGCTTGTGCAGTGGCTTACCTGGCTGTAACCGACAAATTCACCGTTGATATAAAGATAAAAGCACGAAGCGACACCCTCAAAGGTTATTATATTTTTTCTTTCGAGCATTTCTTCGGTTACGGTAAAATCTTTAAAATACACTCCGCACGGGTTGTCCTCCGGTACAAACGGCGGGTCCGTCGGGAAAGGATACATAAGATTTGAATATAACGGTTTATCGTATTCGCCGATTTTATAAAGTTGGAAATTGCCCGGTACTTTTACGCAGTCAGTTTCACTTGCCGGGTAATCTTCACGGAATAAATCGTCCGTAACATCTTCGTACGTATTAAAATATTTAAAATTCCAGTTCCCGCAAAGATTTGTAAGGTAACGGGATTTGTTTCTGTCACCCGATAAAGCATCTGTAAGATTATCGTAGGGGATAAAATATGCTCTCGGCTCAAGACAGTTGATGTGGAGAGTTTTTAAATCCTTGTGATAAGCCGGTATTTTCATATAATCACTCTTTCTTTATTTTATTACTCCGAGTCCCTGGAGAAGAATTTTTATGCCTAAAAGTATAAGAATAAGTCCGCCTGCAAATTCGGCTTTGCTTTTGTATTTTGTGCCGAAAATGTTACCGATTTTTACACCGACGGCAGAAAGTGTAAATGTTATTACACCTATTAAAACGAATGCGATATAAACAAAATACGGCGGTGTGAACTTTGTGAAAGCAAATGTTACACCTACAGCCAAAGCATCAATACTTGTGGCTATTGCCATTAAAAGCATTGTTTTAAAGCCCAAAGAATTGCTTACATCTTCTTCCTCTTTCGAGAATGCTTCTTTTATCATATTTGCACCGATAAGGAAAAGAAGTATAAATGAAATCCAATGGTCAACGGCTGTTATTTTGTCGGAGAATGTTCTGCCGAGAAAATAGCCGAGCATGGGCATAAGAGCCTGAAATGTACCGAACCATGCACCCACCACGGCGCAGTGACGGAGTTTTATTTTATTCATTGCAAGCCCTTTACACAGTGCTACCGCAAAAGCATCCATCGAAAGGCTGACTGCCAAAAGCAGAATTTCCGTTATATTCATAATCTATCCCTCTTTTTTACTACAATAAAAGATTATATACTATTTAAGGTGTTCGGTGAATTATTATTTGCTTTTCGTATGAAAATATTGTTTGTATTTGTTGAATTAAGAGTGAAAGAGTGAT
>JAZUHA010000434.1:0-9028 GCA_045641485.1 Acutalibacteraceae bacterium | reverse complement strand
AATATAAAAACACCCCGAAAAGCCTTTAGTATAGCGGTTTTCCGCTACATATAAGCTTTTCCGGGGAATTATATGTTGGCAGGGATGGCGAGATTCGAACTCACGGATGACGGAGTCAAAGTCCGTTGCCTTGCCGCTTGGCTACATCCCTATATTAAAAAAGTCAAACTATAAACTTACTCATAGTTCGACTGACGATTTCTGAAAATGGGGTGGATGATCGGGGTCGAACCGACGACCTCCAGGGCCACAACCTGGCACTCTAACCAACTGAGCTACATCCACCGCATAATGGCACGGTTGGAGGGATTCGAACCCCCGACCCACTGCTTAGAAGGCAGTTGCTCTATCCGACTGAGCTACAACCGCATAAAATGGAGCGGGTGATGGGAATCGAACCCACACGACCAGCTTGGAAGGCTGGGATTCTGCCATTGAACTACACCCGCATGTAACAACGGATGATATTCTATCACAACATCATCCGTGTGTCAAGATAATTTTAAAATTTACTGAACAAAAAACTCAAAAAATGCACGAAAAGCCATATAAATATCAAGTTTTGAAATTACTTCATACGGTGCGTGCATGGAAAGTACCGGAACGCCCAAATCCACAACATCAACTTCGTATCTTGAAATATACTTTGCAACCGTTCCGCCGCCGCCCGCATCTACTTTTCCGAGTTCGCCGGACTGCCATACAACATTTTTACTGTCAAGAATATTTCTTATTTTACCCATATATTCGGCAGAAGCATCGTTTGTGCTGCTTTTACCTCTTGCACCGGTATATTTGGTAATAACAACGCCCTTATTTAAGAAAGAAGCGTTTTTCTTTTCAAAAACATCGGAGAATGTCGGGTCAAATGCCGCATTAACATCTGCGGAAAGGCACTCGCTTTTTCTTAAAACTTCATAACCCTTACAGCCGTTCATTTCCGCAAGACGGTAAACAAAGTTTTTGAGGAACTCCGATTCAAGACCCGTATTTCCGTCGGAGCCCGTTTCCTCTTTATCGGCAAGAACGGTAAGGAGTGTATGAACCGGCTTTTCTGCTTTAAAGTTCGCCATAACGGCGGGATATGCGCACACTCTGTCATCATGACCGTATGCACCGATTAAACTTCTGTCAAAACCTATATCGTCTGCTTTAAATGCAGGAACCATCTCAAGTTCCGCACTTAAAAAGTCACTTTCGGTAATACCGTATTTTTCATAAATAAGATTTAAAATATTAAGTTTTACAAGTTCGCTTCCCTCTTCAGATTTAAAAGGTCTGCTTCCTACTATTACATTAAGTTCCTCACCTCTTATGCCGTCGCTCAATGTTCTTTTTCCCTGCTCCTGACCGAGGTGCGGTAAAATATCGGAAATTACGAATTTCGGCTCACCGTCATTTTCACCGAGTTTGATTTCAACGGTTGTGCCGTCTCTTTTTACCACGATGCCGTGAAGTGCAAGAGGTATTGTAACCCACTGATACTTTTTAATACCTCCGTAATAATGTGTTTTAAAAAGTGCAACATCTTCACTTTCGTAAAGCGGTGACGGTTTAAGGTCAATTCTCGGAGAATCAATATGTGCGGCGGCTATTTTTACGCCTTCGCTTATATCTTCCGTTCCGAAAACCGTAAGAATAAGAGATTTATTTTTATTATTAAAATATACCTTATCACCGGCATTATATTTTTTATTACTGTCAAATTCGGTATAGCCGTTTTCCTTTGCCATGGCAATAACTGTTTTTACGGCTTCTCTTTCCGTTTTTGAATTATTCAGAAAGATTTTATAATCTTCCGAAAATTCATCCGCTTTTTTAATTTCGTCTTCGGTGCAAACGGCACCCGCATTTTGCGGCTCGTAAAAAAGTTCTTTTTTAAGTTCTTCTGCTGATTTCATATATTTCTTCCTTTCAGTTATTAAAAATAAGTTTAACTGCTTTTTTTAAATCATCTTTTTTCTTTTCTTCGGTAATGCCCGTGTGTATTATCAAGTCGGCATCCTTTTCATAAAATTCGTCCGCCCTTTGCGCATTCATACGGCGCAGTGCTTCCTCTTTTGTAATATTGTCACGGCTCATTATACGGCTCAGACGAACACTTTCGGGTGCAGTGACGGTAATAAGTAAATCACAGTCTTTCGTAAAACCCGATTCTATTATCGCCGCCGCATCAACCACAACTACATCGTATTTTAAAAACGCTTCTTCTGTCTGTCTTTTTATTTCTTTATTTATTTCCGGGTGAAAAACAAAGTTTAATTTTTCTGTATTTTCTGGAGTGGAAAAAGCGATTTCAGCAAGTTTTTTTCTGTCAAGTTCGCCGTTTTTTACAACACTTTCACCGAAAGTCTTTTTTATATTTTCAAGAATTGACGGATTAATTTTTAAAATATCTCTTGCAACGCTGTCGCCGTCTATAATATATGCACCGTTTTCTTTTAAAAACGCCGAAACGGTTGATTTTCCCGCACCGGTTTTCCCTGTAAGTGCTACAAGTTTTTTCATGCTACACCTCTTTAACCTTAAAAGCCGCCGCTCTTAAAAGGCGGTTCATTACGGCAAGGTCGTCTTCCGTTTCATCGGGACAGCGAACATAACAGCACGTTATGTTTTTTTCGTCAAGTTCCCTCAATGTTTTAAAAAGACAGTTACTTAACGAGCGGAAATCGTTTCTGTCGCCATATACAAAATACGGGCAGTTTAAGTTTTCCCCCTCACCTTTAAACACCATAGCCGAAACGCCGTTTTTGTTTTGTTTATTTACAAATTCGCAAAAGTTTTCATAACTTCCCTTTACAAGAACAACATCGGCATTAGGTGAATAATGCTTATACTTCATTCCGGGAGAAGATGCTTTTTGATTTTTCCCGAGCGGATTTAACACGGCTTTATCTACAAGTACCTCACCGAGTACGCTTTTTAACTGACCGAGTGTAACATTACCGGGGCGCAAAAGTTTCGGTGTATCCCCTGCCATATATATAACGGTGGATTCCACTCCTTCAAGCGATTCGCCGCCGTCTATTATCAGCGGTATTCTGCCGTTTAAATCGTCATAAACATGCTGTGCTTTTGTGGGACTCGGTTTACCCGAAAGGTTTGCAGACGGTGCGGCAATCGGAACACCGCACGCTTTAATAAAGTTATTTGCAACCTTGTGTGACGGGCATCTTACCGCTACCGTACTGAGTCCTGCCGTAACACAGTACGGCACTTTTTCTGATTTAGGCAGTATCATTGTAAGAGGACCGGGCCAGAATTTTTCGGCAAGTTTTTTTGCATTTTCGGGTACCTCGCTTACAAGGTCATAAATCTCTTCAAATTCGGAAATATGAACAATAAGCGGATTATCCTGCGGTCTGCCTTTCGCCTCGAATATCTTTAAAATCGCATTTTCATCATAAGCATTACCGGCAAGCCCGTAAACCGTTTCGGTAGGCATACCTACAACCTCGCCGTCAAGAATAAGTCTTGCGGCATCTTTATATTTTTCAAGGCTGTCATTTTCGTTAATTTTTATAACTTCTGTTTTCAATTTATTCACCGGAAGACTGTAATTTATTTGCCGTATCGGCAGTAATAAGTGCATCTATAATTTCGTCAAGGTCACCGTTCATTACGGCTTCTATTTTATAAAGCGTAAGCCCTATTCTGTGGTCGGAAACTCTGCCCTGCGGAAAGTTATATGTGCGTATTCTTTCGCTTCTGTCACCCGTACCGACTTGCGAACGGCGTTCATCGGCTATTTCGTCATTTTGCTTTTGCCGTTCCTCATCTAAAAGGCGTGAACGCAGGATTTTTAATGCACGGTCTTTATTTTTATACTGACTTCTTTCATCCTGACACTCTACAACCATACCCGTAGGCAAATGAGTTACACGAATGGCAGATGATGTTTTATTAACTTTCTGACCGCCCGCACCGCTTGAACGGAATGTATCTATCTGCAAATCGGCAGGGTCAAGTTCAAAATCAACTTCTTCCGCTTCCGGCAGAACCGCCACGGTTACCGTGGAAGTGTGGATTCTGCCGCCAGATTCGGTTTCGGGCACACGCTGAACACGGTGAACACCGCTTTCAAACTTAAACCGAGAATATGCACCCTCGCCCGAAACGGAAAATGAAATTTCCTTTATACCGCCGAGTCCCGTTTCGTTAAGTGAAAGAATATCCGGCTTCCAACCTTTTGTTTCGGAATACATAGAATACATACGGTAAAGAGAATTTGCAAAAAGCGCCGCTTCCTCTCCGCCTGCACCTGCACGGATTTCGACAATAACATTTTTATCGTCGTTAGGGTCTTTCGGCAGTAAAAGAACTTTAAGTTCATTTGCAAAAATTTCTTTTTTTGCTTTGCAATCTTCTATTTCTTCATAAAGAAGCAGTTTCAATTCTTCATCCGTTTCTGATTTATACAGTTCTGCGGCAGACACTTCGTCACTGTCCGCTTTTTTATATTTTCTGAAAGTTTCAACAACGGGAGTAAGGTTTTTTAATTCACGCATAAGTTTTTTATACTCGTCCTGCTGTGAAACTATATCGGCAGAGCATAAAAGTTCATTCACCTTTTCAAACCGTTCCTCTACACTTCTCAGTTTATCAAACATTTTCATTCTCCCTGATAATTGATTTTATGCTTTTTTCGGCTTTTACACGGGGTATCATAAATTCCCTGCCGCAATTTGTACAGCGCAAGCGAAAATCCATTCCGGAGCGAAGCACAAGAAACTTTTTTTCACCGCAGGGGTGCGGTTTTTTCATTAAAAGCACATCACCGACAAGAACTTCCATAGATTTTCCTCCGAAAATTTTCAAATACTGATATATTGTAGCACAAACAAACATAAAATTAAAGAGCAGAACTAAAAATTTATGGAAACGGTGGGTTAGAAATGACTGACTATTTGCCTGAGGGCTATTTACTTAAAACTGCCGAAAACGAATATGCGCTTTCATCATTAAAAGCGTTTAAAGAAGCGTATATAAAAGGCACGGTGCTTGAAGCGAGAGCATCTTTTTGTGACAGGGAACACAATCTTCACATCAAATTCGGATTTGCAGAGGGTATTATACCGAGAAACGAGTGTGCCGTAGGGATAAGTGACGGCACTACGCGGGATATTGCTATAATTGCAAGAGTAAATAAACCCGTTTGCTTTATAATTACCGATATAGTCACTACGGAAAACGAAACGACTGCCATTCTCTCACGAAAGACCGTGCAGGAGGAGTTTATTAAAAACAAACTTCTTAATTATAAAAACGGCGATATTACGGATGCCGTTGTTACTCATCTTGAAAACTTCGGCGTTTTCTGTGACATAGGTTGCGGAATAAATGCGCTTTTACCTATAGACAATATTTCCGTTTCAAGAATACCGCACCCGAATGTGAGATTTTTAACCGGTGACAGAATAAAAGCCATTATTAAAAGCATTGACGAAAACTCAAGAGTTACTCTTTCACACAAAGAACTTTTGGGAACATGGGAAGAAAATGCCGCACTTTACAGCGTGGGTGAAACAGTAAGCGGAATTATACGCAGTGTGGAAAACTACGGTATTTTTATTGAACTTATGCCGAACCTTTCCGGTCTTGCCGAATACAACGGTTCCGTTGAAGCAGGGCAGCACGCAAGCGTTTACATTAAAAGTATAATTAAAGAAAAAATGAAGTTTAAACTTATTATTGTTGATACATTTGAAGCCGAATACAAAAGAGAAAAGCCGAAGTATTTTTATAACGGAGAACATATAGACAAATTTATATATTCCCCCGAATGTTCCGAGAAAAACATAGAAACCGTATTCTGATAAAACAAAAACACTGTATTCTTATGAAAGTGCAAAAACAACGCACTTTGGGAATGCAGTGATTTTTATTGCAATTATCTTTAATACATTGTATAATAAATTAAATAATGTATATTTTGCATTATAGACTATAATTACATTTTCAGAGGGATTTTTATGAAAAGCAACAAAAAAATTTCAAAAGCCGTTGCAGTAATACTTACCGTAATATGCATTATTGGTGTTTCGGCAGTTACGTCTTTCGCTTTGGACGAAACTCAGCAAACCGAAACTACCGTTACAATGGAAAAACTCGGCGGTAAATACGGCAACATTATTCCGTCGGACAAGGCTCTGAAAGAAACAAAAAAAGAATTTAACTTTTACGGTGATTCGGCAACTCTTTATTTCAAGATAACAAGTAAGGGTGAAAAAAGTGCTTACTGTGCCGTCGAAATTTATTCTGACTCTTCATATTCGGAAGAAAGTGCAGTCACGGATTACCGTACCTCTCTCGGTAAAAGCGGTACACGCTCACTCAGTATAGATTGGAAATTCAAAAAAATCCGCAGCGGAATTTATTACGGCAAAAGTTACATTTATACGGAAGCCGACGGTAAAAAAACTGTCGATACATCGACCGTAAAAAAGTTTACAGTAACCGTTGAACGCATAGGAAAAAAGACCGTTACCATAAATTCGCTTAAAAACGGTAACGGTTTTGTTACCGTTTCCTGGAAAGAACTCCCGAATGCAACAAGATACAGAATTTACAGAAAGGATTCAGGTGACAAAAGCTGGACTAATCTTGCAACAGTTAAAAGCGGCACTTTAAGTTACAATGACACCACGGTTAAACCCGAAAAAACATATATTTATACCGTTAAAGCGTTTGACGGTTCGTATGCAAGCCTTTATAACAAAACAGGTCTTTCGACTTTATATATTCCCTGCGCTCCCCTAATAACAGGCACAAATGCAGGTTCCGACGGCATTACGATAAAATGGAGCAAAGCCCAAAATGCCGATAAATACATTTTGTATTACAGTGCTGACGGCTGTTGGAAAAAAATCGCAACTACAACTGCGACTTCTCATAATGACACTTCCGTACCGAAAAATTCAAAAAGAACATATCGTGTATGCTCCGTTACAAAAAGCGGTACAAAAAAGTATTCCGAAAGCATTACGGCAAAAAGACTTAATAATCCGTCTGTCAGTTTTTACAGCAGTGACAAAAAAATCATTCTTAAATGGTCTGCCGTTCCCGATGCGGAGAAATACCGTATTTTCTCTATGGTAAACGGAAGTTGGAAAAAAGTTGCGGAAACAGACAAGAACAGTTACAGTCTGAAAGCCTCAAGCGGTAAAGATGTAATGTATACGGTACGCTGTATAAGTAATAATTCAAAAAACTTCCAAAGTTATTATACACCCTACTCCGGCAGATACACAGACTTCACTTTCCGCAAGAAAAATCTGAATATGGCGGGTTGCGGTTCTTTCGGTAAAACCGGAGGTCTGAGCCTTGCACAACAAGAAGCTGTTTTCCGCTATATGAACGCATATTACAGTTCAATAGGCAGTTTCAAAAAAACGGTAAGCGGAATATTTACGACTGCCGCTTTACGTGACAGAGAAAGTACTATCTGGAACACAACAATAGCCGTAAGAAGCCGTGCCATAGAAGATTTGAGCCTGACAAGATTCAAATATACACTCACCGTAAAGGATTTGAAAAAACTGTCGGCAACCTCCGTAAAATTCACCGTATTTGAAAATGTTAATCAAAAATTCAGAGATATACCCGTTTTAAGCCAAAGTTATCAAAACGAATACTGGTTTACCATAAGTAAGAACAAAGACGGCAAATGGCTTGTTTCAAAGCACGACGGAGATTGCAGTCCGTTTTATAATTTTCAGTATGACAAAAAAACAAAAACAGATTTAAATCTTTCAAAAACTCTTAAATTTATTACAGAGCGTCAGGCAACTGTCGGAGTTAAAAACGGCAAAAACCCGTCTTGCAACCATCCGTATGACAGAACTGCCGCAAAGAATTATATGATGCAGTGGCTTGACAAGAGAAATCCCGCATATTTCGCTTATGATGCTTACGGCGGAAACTGTATGAACTTTGCTTCACAGGTGCTTTATGCAGGCGGTATACACAAAACAAAAGGTTGGTATTGGAACGGCGATTGGGATTGCTCTTCATCGTGGATTGCCGTCGGAAGTTTTACCGATTACGCCGAAAAAGCAACTAAAAAACAACTCTACTGCAAATGCAATGACAATTATTATGCAGGTAATATATGCGACCTCGTGTTAATCGGTGTTGACAGTCCGAGAAGCCACGCTACCGTTATAAGCGATATTATTCGCAACGAAAAAGGTCAGACTATTGATTATCTTCTTTGCTGTAACACGACCAATCTTAAAAACTTTCCTGCCTCAGCATATCACTACACAAATCAGCATCTTATTCGCATATACGGTTGGAATGATTAAAAAATATAACGACCTCCGAAAAGTCAAAATCACTTTTCGGAGGTTTTTTCACAGCATCGAACAGCCGTGGCTGTTTACGAGGGCGTTCAGTTTTTCACCGTTTTTGCACATCGGACATTCATTGGGAAGATAAGTTGAATAACCCGGAAGGTCATTCGGATTAAAAACGGAAGTTACTTCTATACCGGCACATTCCTCTATTGTTGCGAATATCGAGGCTATACCGACAACTTTACCGCCGTAATACTGCACGGATTCCACGGCGCTTAACGCCGTAAAGCCCGTAACCACGGAAGCCGCAAGCACAAGTACAAATTTGCCTTCTATCATAGGTGCGGTATTATCACGGAAAATAAGCTGACTGCCGGAATTATGTTCGGGCGTGAGAATATTTATATTGCCGCCCTGATTCATACTTGCATAGCGTGAAGAAGTAAGTTCGGAAGCAAGGCAGGTTGCTATTACCTCCGTACCGTCAAGGCAAAGTACCGTATCTACTATTGTATTATTAATATAATGCCCGGCAAGTTTTGCGGCAACGGCTTTTGCCTGCAAAAGTTCCGATTTGTTTTTTGCGATATCTATATAATAGTTCATATGGCTGTGTGATGTGGCATAATGACCTTTATATATTTCAAGATGCAGATTTGGTGTAGCGGCACTGATTTCTATTTTTTCACCGAGCATACCGAAGACCTCACTTTATTTTTTTCTTATTATAT
>JAZUHA010000433.1:0-4670 GCA_045641485.1 Acutalibacteraceae bacterium | reverse complement strand
TTATAACTTTCGGTAAATAATAAATAGAAAAAATAATGGTAAAGTAACCACTGATTAATTCATGTTGTGAAAAGCAACGAGTAAATTTTTCGTCAGATGTACTGAAAATTTGGGGGCATACTGCCGTATGTCGAGAATTCTCAGTGCAAAATGACGGAAAATTTTCCGATGATTTGTGCGACGATGAGTTAATCAGTGGTTACCGAACGGTGAGAAGATGAAAAAAAGAGCAACTGCGGTTATTTTGATATTCTGTTTATTGACATCCGGTTTGGGATTAAGACTTTTTTATATTTCAAAGCCCGACAGTATTTATGCTTCGGATATACAGTCAAAAAAAGAAGTTTCACTTGCAGAGTACAGAGGAATGATTTACGACCGCCGTAAACGCCCTCTTGTATACAATAAAAATGTTTACAATGTTCTTGTAAAGCCGAGTTTAAGCGCACTTCCTAAAATAAAAGATTTAAACGAAACACATCTTTTTAAAGATAATACGGAAAAAGGAAACCTCACTGTTATAAAAACAGAAAAATATCCCGGTATAGAAACAGATGAAAACATTACAACCGTTAAGACAAAAAAGAGGTATGACAACTCTTTTTTATGTCACATTCTCGGTTATACGGACTTTGAAAACAACGGTGTTTGCGGTGTAGAGAAAGTTTGTAACGGTGTTTTATCCGAATATAAAGGCGGTATTTCGGTAATTTACGATACAGATGCTTTAGGCAGAATGTTACTCGGAACAGATACGGAAATACGGGAAATAAACTCAGATGACAAAAGCGGTATTATGCTGACTATTGACCGTGATATTCAGATTATTACGGAAACCGCACTTAAAAACAGCGGTATTCAAAAAGGTGCGGCAATAGTTCTTAATGCTGAAAACTTTGAAATACTCGCTTGTGCTTCCGTACCGAATTTCGATTTAAATTCACCCGAAAAAAGCATAAATGATGAAAATTCACCTTTTATAAACAGAGCGTTCACACCTTTTTCCGTAGGTTCTGTATTTAAAGTAATAACCGCCGCTTCATATCTTGAAAACGGCGGTAAAAGTGACGGTTTTATTTATAACTGTAAGGGAAAAATCACAAAAGACGGGAACACGTTTCTTTGCAGTAATAAAGACGGTCATAAAAAAGCAGACTTAAAAAAAGCACTGACATACTCATGCAACACTTATTTTATTGAACTCGCAACAAAAATCGGAAGTGAGAAACTTCTTGAAACGGCGAAAAAATTCGGTCTCTCAAAAAGTTTTGACCTCGGCTTCGGTTTTATGACAGACACGGGATATTTACCTTCCGAAAGCGAACTTAACAGCGATGCCGCCGTAGGCAACCTCGGTTTCGGGCAGGGAAGTCTTTTGAGTTCGCCTTTACAAATCGCTGTTTGCTACGCTGTTTTGGGGAACGGCGGAGAAATAGCCGAACCGACTCTTATTAAATGCAAAATAGATAAAGACGGACAAAAGTACGATGAAAGAAAATTATCAAAAGAAAGAATTTTAAGTGAATACACCTGCAAAACAATAAGCGACTGTCTTTTGAATGCCGTAAACTGCGGGACGGGGACAAATGCAAAAAGCGACACTGTTAATATTTGCGGCAAAACAGCAACAGCGGAAACGGGAAAAACAGATGAAAACGGTCTGCCGATATTAGATACCTGGTTTTGCGGATTTTTCCCCTGTGAAAATCCCGAATATGTTATTTGCGTATTAAAAGAAAACGGTGCATCAGGCAGCAGCGATGATGCACCGGTATTTAAAGAAATTGCCGAAAATATCATAAAAATCAGATAAAGTTACCGTTCTGCGATTTTTCTCCCCATTAAAACACCCATTACGGAAGCCATCATAAGTCCGCGTGTCCAACCCGACGAATCACCGAGACAGTGAAGACCTTTCACACTTGTATTAAGGTCGGTATCCATTTTTATTTTATTGCTGTAGAACTTAAGTTCCGGAGAATAAAGGAGCGTTTCCGCAGATGCAAAGCCCGGAACAACCATATCTACAGCCTGAATGAAGTTAATGATATTTATCATTGCCCTGTACGGCATTGCGGCTGTAATATCGCCTGCAACGGCATCCGGTAAAGACGGTTTTACATTTGAGCGGGAAAGTTCTTTATCCCATGTTCTTTTACCGTCAAGAATATCACCGTACCGCTGAACAAGAATATGACCTGCACCGAGCATATTTGTAAGTTCGCCTACCTTTTGGGCATATTCTATAGGCTGATTAAACGGATAGTTAAAGTTATGGGAACAGAGAATTGCAACATTTGTGTTATCAGATTTTTTTTCTTTAAAAGAATGCCCGTTTACAACAGCAAGGTCGTTATCGTAATTTTCCTGGCTTACAAATCCGCCCGGATTCTGACAAAATGTGCGGACTTTATTTTTAAACGGCTTCGGATAGCCGATAAGTTTTGATTCGTAAAGGGCTTTATTTACTTTTTCCATAACCTCGTTACGTACTTCAACCCTTACTCCGATATCAACGGTACCTGCCTGATGTTCCACACCATGCTCGGAGCAAAGTTTTTCAAGCCAGTCGGCTCCCCTTCTGCCTGTTGCAATAACTATTTCTTTGCCCTCGATTTCTTTTGAGTCCGTGCCGTTTGTAATAAACACGCTTTTACACTCGTTATTAACTATGGAAATATCGGTACATTCATAGCCGAACACAAGTTCCACACCGTTATCACGAAGGTAGTTCTCTATAGCAAGATACAAATCCTGCGCTTTTTCCGTACCTAAATGACGAATGGGACAATCAACAAGGCGAAGACCTGCCTGAATTGCATTTTTTCTGATTTCTTTTACCTCTTCACTTGCATTTATGCCCTCTATATGCGGATCTGCACCGAACTCAAGATAGATTTTATCTGTATAGTCTATAAGTTCCTGTGCAAAGTTTTCACCGATAAGTTCAGGCAAATCACCGCCTACATCGGCGCTTAACGAAAGTTTACCGTCGGAAAATGCTCCCGCACCGGAAAAACCCGTTGTAATATGACAATACGGCTTACAGCTTACGCAGTGCTTTGTTTTAACCTTAGGGCAACTTCTGTTTTCTACGGGCTGCCCTTTTTCGATGATAATCATCTTCTTGTTTACACCTTTGCGCAAAACCTCCAATGCTGTAAAAATACCGGCAGGACCTGCCCCTACAATCACAACATCATAACTCATAAAAACTCTTTCCTTTCTTAAAATGAAAATAATTTTGTTTTGTTTTTATTATAAACGGAATATACGGTAACATCTTTAAAAAATTCGGAAACATCCGAATATTCCGTGCCGCATTCTTCATTTAATGAATTCAGCAAACTTTTGTTGAACTTACAGCGAAGCATATTAAGTTCGTCATAAGCCGTAACCTTAAAATAACCTGTTTTGACTTCATTATCAACTGCATATTCAAACATAACGGAATTATTTTTGAATCTGTGATTCAGGTTATTATAACTTTCCGCTCCGGTAAAATATATATCTACCCATAAGAAATCGCTGTCTTTTACCGTTTCAACCTTTTTTATACCTTTTACAAAAAGCGATACTTTTGCTTCTTCACTTTCATAATACGGATAATCGGCATTTCCGAAAAGCGTATAATATGCACCCGATTTATCTGTCAGCACAAGATTGAATTTTTTAAAATTCAACACATCGGCGAAATTCAGTTCATCATTATATTTTAAATATGCACCCTCTTTATAATCTTCAATTTCGCCGAGAAAAAATGAAACGGTTATTTTATCTTTTAAAAAATATGTTTCACACGGCAGTTTAAGAATTTTGCCGTCATCAAGATAAAACGCAAAGAAGGCGTTTACATCTATTTTTGATTTTGCCGTTGTTTTAAACGCCGAATAGAGTGAAGCGGCATCTTTAAACGAAACATTTACCGCTGTTCTGTTTTCTTTATAATCGGCGGTTATTTCCCGTATATTTTCCGCATACTGCTTCAATCCGTTAAGAAAAACGGCTGTATTTTCTTTCGGCTTTTCGGTCGTTTCGGGAATCTGTTCAGCAGGAAAAGTCTGTTGCAGTTCTTGGTTCTGTTGCGGTTTTTCCTCCGTTTCAGCCGTTTTTCCGGTTTGTGTAACGGTTACAACATCACCGTTTTTATCTACCGTTACTCTTTTTTTGACAGAGGCGGAAAAAACAACAATGCTGAAAACAACGGTTATTATCAGTAATATTACACCTACCGCCGCAACTGTATTTTTTTGCAGAAAATTCAAAAAATCACGAACATATTTCATATCAAAAATCAGCTTTCCGCAGAAGAATCGAATTTTGTTTCTTTTTCGGCTTTTGATTCATTTTCTGATTTCCGGTATTCTTTTTGCGCTTTCTTTTCCTCACGCAGTTCTCTTTTTGTGGGATGTACTGCCGGAGGCATATCGGTAAGTTTCATAAAGTCAATTTTTCCCATACCGGTACGCGGAAGTTTTTCCATAATGTTTATTGTTGTAGGTCTTGAAAATCTTTCAAGACTGCTTTCGCAAAATTCTTTGATTTTTCTTGATATTTCATCTTCATTAAGCGAAATATCGTTAAGCGAAACAAAAAGTTTAACAACGGGCTTACCGTCAATATACCCCTGAACTGCGCAAGCCTCGTTTATATAATCAAGAGTAAGCACT
>JAZUHA010000432.1:0-4796 GCA_045641485.1 Acutalibacteraceae bacterium | reverse complement strand
ATTTGCATACTTTCTTCCGGTCCCATAAATATTTTTTTTCCGTCAATATGAGAGTTAAAAGTAACACCCTCTTCTTTGATTTTGCGAAGTTTTGCAAGTGAAAAAACCTGAAATCCGCCGCTGTCCGTTAAAATAGGACCTTCCCAGCCTGTAAAATTATTAAGACCGCCGAGTTCTTTTATAAGTTTATCACCGGGTCTTACATGAAGGTGATATGTATTGCAAAGCTGAACCTGACATTTAATATCTTTTAAATCAAAAGCGGAAACACCGCCTTTAATTGCTCCGCAGGTAGCCACATTCTGAAAAGCAGGTGTTTCAACAACTCCTTTAACGGTATGAAACCTGCCTCGCCTTGCATTTCCTTCTTTTTTTAATAATTCGTACATAAAAATATCCTTTTGATAATATTATAGTATTAAACAGCAATCCCCGAAAGAAAAAAATCTGTATTTTTCATTTACGGCTGTTTTATACGCTTTCATAGTTTTGTCATAACCGTAAAAAGCACAAACAAGCATAATCAAAGTGCTTTCGGGTAAATGGAAATTTGTAATAAGACCGTCTATGCACTTAAATTTATAACCCGGATAAATAAATATATCGGTAAATCTGTCATCTTCTTTTATTTCTCCGCAAAACGATGCAACAGATTCAAGCGTTCGGCAACTTGTAGTACCTACGGCAATTACCCGTCCGCCGTTTTTCTTTGTATTATTTATAAGTTCGGCGGTTTCTTTGGGAAGATGATAATGTTCGGAATGCATTTTGTGGTCTTCTATTTTTTCTGCTTTAACAGGTCTGAAAGTACCGAGACCGACGTGAAGAGTAACATAGCCTATATTTACGCCTTTGGCTTTAATTCTTTCAAGGAGTTCATTTGTAAAATGAAGACCGGCAGTGGGCGCAGCAGCCGAGCCTGTTTCTTTTGAATAAACAGTTTGATAACGCTCATTATCCTTTAATTCTGCAGTTATATAGTGCGGCAGAGGCATCTGACCGATTTTATCAAGAATATTGTAAAAATTGTCGCTTAAATCATAAGTGAATTTTACAATTCTGTTGCCGTTATCAAGAACTTCGGTAACTTCGCCTGTCAATAAGCCGTTACCGAATGTAAAACGGGAACCCTCTTTAGCACGTTTACCCGGTCCGGCAAGACACTCCCATAAATCTTTTTCAATCTGATTGAGAAGCAAAAATTCGACGTTGGCTCCGGTTTTTTCTTTAACACCGTAAATTCTTGCCGGTAAAACACGGGTGTTATTTAATATAAGGCAATCCCCTGCTTCTAAATAATCACAAATATCATAGAAATGCTTATGATAGATTGAATCACTGTTTTTGCTTAATACAAGCATTCTTGAATGGTCACGCGGTTCAATCGGAACTTGTGCTATCAGTTCTTCCGGTAAATCGTAAAAAAAATCGCTTTTATTCATTATTATTCCTCTTAAATAATTGACATATCAAATACATAATGTTAAAATGATGATTTGTAGAGTTATATTATAATTCAAAAGCATACTGTTTACAAGTATTATTTTATTTCCGGAGGAATTTTTAATGAAAAAGTTTAAAGTCGGTATTATCGGTGCAACCGGTATGGTAGGTCAGCGTTTCGCTCTTTTGCTTTCAGAACACCCTTGGTTTGATGTTACTGTTCTTGCGGCAAGCAGTCGTTCTGCGGGAATGACATATAAAGAGGCTCTCGGTAAGCGTTGGTGTATGACTGAACCAACTCCCGAAAAATACCTTGATATGCCTGTTTTCGATGCGGAAAAAGATATTGAAAAAATAGCATCGATGGTTGATTTTGTATTTTGTGCAGTTAATCTCGATAAAGCGGCTACAAAAGCACTTGAAGAAAAATACGCAAAAGCGGAAATTCCCGTTGTTTCAAACAACAGCGCTCACAGAATGACAGATGATGTTCCCATGGTTGTTCCGGAACTTAACCCCGACCACATTAAAATTATCGATTCTCAAAGAAAACGTCTCGGTACAAAAAGAGGATTTATTGCCGTTAAGTCAAACTGCTCTTTACAGGCTTATGTACCGGCTCTCTTCCCTCTTGATGATAAATACAAAGTTAAAGATGTTCTTGTTTGTACTTATCAGGCTATTTCCGGTGCAGGAAAAACATTTGAAAGATGGCCTGAGATGATTGATAATGTTATCCCCTACATCGGCGGCGAAGAAGAAAAAAGCGAAAAAGAACCTTTAAAACTTTGGGGTGAAATTGTTGACGGTAAAATCGTACCTGCAACAAGACCGAATTTCACTGCTCAGTGTATCAGAGTTCCCGTTTCAGACGGTCATATGGGTGCAGTATTTGTTCGTTTTGAAAATAAACCTTCAAAAGAAGAAATGATTGAAATCTGGAAAAAATTTAAAGGCAGAGCGCAGGAATTAGAACTTCCGAGTGCACCCAAACAATTCCTTCACTACTTTACCGAGGATGATTGCCCTCAGACAAAACTTCACAGAAATCTTGAGAACGGTATGGCTGTTTCTATCGGCAGACTTCGTGAAGATACTCAATTTGATTATAAGTTCGTATGTCTTGCGCACAATACATTAAGAGGTGCCGCAGGCGGTGCTGTTCTTCTTGCGGAACTTCTTTGCGCAGAAGGATATATGGACTGATAATAATTTAATATTTGGAGGTCTTTCTGTGAAAAAGCCTATTTTCACGGGTGCCGGTGTTGCAATAGTTACTCCTTTCACCGGCGAGGATCTTAAAATTAACTGCGGATTGTTTGAAAAACTTATAGAATTTCAAATACAAAACGGAACAGATGCTGTTATCGTCTGCGGTACAACGGGTGAAAAATCCACACTGACTCATGATGAGCATCTTGAAATTTTAAGAACGGCGGTAAAGACCGCAGCGGGAAGGCTTCCTGTTATTGCGGGAACCGGAAGTAACGATACACGCCATGCGCTTGAAATGTCAAATGAGGCGGAGAAAATCGGTGTAGACGGTTTATTGTTGGTTACACCCTACTATAATAAAACTTCACAAGACGGGTTGTTGAAATCTTTTTCATTTATAGAAGAAAGAATTTCGACACCCGTTATTCTTTATAATGTTCCGTCAAGAACCGGTGTGAATATTTTGCCGGAAACATATAAAGAACTTTCAAAACTACCGCTGATTAACGGAGTTAAAGAAGCAAGCGGCAACATTTCCCAATTCACTAAAACCGTTTCACTTTGCGGTGATGCTTTAAATTACTACAGCGGAAATGATGACCAAATTACCTCTTTTATGTCACTCGGAGCAAAAGGCGTAATTTCTGTATTGTCCAATATTTTACCAAAAGAAGTTCACAGAATTTGCGAATTTGCGTTAAACGGCGACTTTGTTAAAAGCCGTGAATTACAACTTGAATATCTTGATGTTTGTAATGCATTATTTTGTGATGTAAATCCGATTCCGGTTAAAGAAGCTTTGAAATATATCGGTTTTGATGTGGGGTGTTGCAGAATGCCGCTGACAGGATTAAGCGAAAATAACAAAGAATTTTTAAAACTGATTTTAAACAAACACAAAATTGCATAAAAATAGACCGGTTGAATTTCAACCGGCTTTTAATATAAATTTTATTATGCTTGAGAAGCCTCAAGTTCCGCTATCTCGGCTTTTCTTTTTTCAATTCTCTCAATATACTCGGAAACATCGGTATATTTAACGGGAACGTTCTTTTTCTTGATAAGAACATTTAATACAATTACAACAATAAAACCGACGATTGAAAGAATGGAACCGAAACCCAAACTTCCGGAATACATCTGTCCGAAAGAAGAAGTAAGCTGTGAATTAAAAATAAAGAATGCAACAATACTTAAAACATCAAAAACAATACCTGTAACGGCGAGTCTCACATTTCTCTTAAAACCTTTTTCGGAACAGGAAACAGAATCAAACGGTATTCCGAGGAAAGCAAAAACCGCTGCAAGGAAAACAAAAAGTATTGAAAATACATATCCTATAAATGCAACTCTTGTAATATCGGATTCCATTATCATATTGAGCAGAACATCAAACTTTAAATTCGCCACAACATCCATAGCAAGATTTAAAATAGATACATCTGTATTTATATCATGGAAAGGCATTGTAACATTTATATGAGCGAGAGGTAAAAACAAAACGCCGAGAGGGATAAGTAAAGCAATAAGTCTTGCAACAGAAAGTTTTGTGCCGACAAAAGAAAACTTAACTCTGTCTATTTTCGGCTGAAATCTTATATGCTCTTCTTCAGCTTTATCGGCATCCTCCGCAAGTCTTTCCTGATGATTGTAATAAAGAAGATTAACGCCGCACTTCGGACATTCTGCTCTCCAGTCAATCAAACGTAATTTATAACCGCATTTCGGACAATTTGCCATAACTGCATCTCCTTAAATAAAAATCCATAAATAATATACAAATTTACTCAGTCATTGTATCATAAATAAAAAGCAATTTCAATAAAATTAAATAAAAAAATAAATATCAATTAAAAAAATATACAAATTTATATGAATTTAATATAAAAATAAATGAAAATTTGACAAAAGGAAGAAAATATAATATAATAGTTAAAGTCGGAGGTAATAATATGGCTATTGATGTTAATAATTTTACTAGCGATTTAAGTGCAATTCTGCCGATACTTTTAAGAATTGTCCTTGCGGTTGTTTGCGGTGCCGCAATCGGTTTTGAACGAATGGTCAGGCAAAAAGAAGCCGGCATAAGAACACATATTATAGTCGCTCTCGGTGCTTCTATTATGATGATTGTAAGT
>JAZUHA010000431.1:0-2006 GCA_045641485.1 Acutalibacteraceae bacterium | reverse complement strand
CTCTCGGCTGGATATGCGAAAATCCGCATGAAAGCGGAGACGAACCGCGTATCTGCAGGTTTACAAAGAAAGAAATAAAATCACTGATGACACTCTTTTCCGTTGCAAAAAGTCCGTTGTTTCTCACCTGCAATCTTTTACGGAATACCGACGATTTTCTGTCTGTACAGACACAGCGTGACTGCATATATATGAATCGTTACGGCAATCCCGAAATACTGTTATCCGATTGCGAAACGCAGATATGGTATTCAAAAGCAGGTGAACGTGATTATCTTGCCGTGTTTAACCGCTCGGAATTTAAAAAGGATATTGAAGTCGGTATTCCGAAAGCACTTGCGGGAAAACAGGCGGTAAATGTATGGGAAAATAAGGCAATGCCGATAAATCTATCCGACCCGGTTATGAAATTTACCGTTCCGTCTCACGGGGTAATGCTGTTGAAATGCATTAAATAAAAAACGGTCTGTCGCATTTACATAATAATAAAAAAACAAGGGTTTTACGGTAAAGCAAATGAAATAAGCCGTAAAACCCGTTATTTTTTATAAAAATCTGATTTGAACTGCTTTTCTAAGCATTTTTTCGCCCACTCGGAGTATCTATATACGCCGTCGGGGCGAAGAAAATGCTTTCTGAATCTAAATGCGACAGCCCCGTTTAATGCAGCCAAAAAGTGTTGAAATTTTTGAAATTCAATTGTATTGCATTACATCACTATATCCTTGCCGCAACAACGCTTATATTTTTTGCCACTGCCGCACGGGCAGGGTGCGTTTTTCGGAATGCTTTCAGGCTGTATTTTTACACCGTTTATTTCTGCCAACTGCGCCAAAAGCTCTAACTTTATCTGCGGCGGATAATTATCACTCTCGATAATATCGTTCTGCAAATCCGAAACGGAAATCTCTCCGGATTTTATCATTTGTTTTATGTTTTCACCGAATGTGATTATCGGCGGCTCGGTTGATTTTTTAAGTATTTTTGAAAGTTCGTTCGGAGTATATCCGCGGTTGAATCTCGTACGGAAATTATTGTTTAATTTACACAGCAATTCACCCAAGGTTTCAACTTCATCATCGGTTAATTCAATCTCCATCCATTCAAGAGAATCAAATGCTTCTTCTATCGGATTATCCGAAATATTATAACTGCAGATAATATCAGCCATTACATCCAATAAATCTTCCCCGGTTATCTTTTTCCTTTTTATAAAGAATTTTTCAACCGCATCGGAAGAAGGTGTTTTTTCGTAGTAAAATTCGTCTTCATATCGCAGTAATTCATCTTTTTTCGGAATATACAGCGGTTTATCGCTTTGTGCTTCAAAAAGTTCGTAATAAGCATCATCATCAACACTCAGTAAATCTTCGGCTACAATCTCCCGGGTTTCGGGCGTTGACAGCGCATTACTCCGCATTTCATCCGCATCAACAATATAATAATATTGTTTTTCCCGTTTTACAATTTCCGTAAATTCATATAATTTGTCAAATGTAAGCAGTTCGGGATTTTGCTTAATAATAATGTTGTAAGCATCTTTCAGTGTCAGTATGCCGTAAAAGTTAGCAAATGCCGAAAAATAACTGTGAAGCAACTCAACCGTTTCGGCGGGCAAACCGAGTTGTTTGTATTTTGTTTTCAGTGTACTTTCGGCATAGGGTTTAGGGTAACCGCTCATAAATTATCTTCGCTTCTTTCAAGTGAATTTTTGTGATTGTACTGCCAAAAAGGCGTTTTTGAAAAACCGGGATTTGGTGATTCAGTGATTTGCTTTTGAAAAAGGACAGCTCTTTCCAAGACATTGATTGTTTTTTGAAGAAAACTCACAGACGATTTCGGATTTCTCCATTGCTATACCGAATTGTTCTTTTACAAAATCGACAGCAGAAAGAATGGAAAGGAAGGAATCACGTTTACAACAACGGGGACCACCCACTAAACCGATAGCGTTAAGAGATTTTGCTGTCATACGATTAGATAAGCCGAAAGGTTCTTGCGCAAGC
>JAZUHA010000430.1:0-3923 GCA_045641485.1 Acutalibacteraceae bacterium | reverse complement strand
TGGAGCATTCATATAAATTGTTCAGAGTTGCTTTGTTTTGTTTTGCGACATTCGGAACTTGGTGTACCGCCTGTTATGCCTGTGTGATACAGGATTTTATCCCCGTGTGGGTAGGTTCGCAATATCTTATGAAATATGATTTGATAATTGCGATTTTGGCTGTTTTTTACCTTCGTATGGTTACAAATACTATGTGGATGTATCGCTCGGCAATGGGTATTTTCAAAGAGGTTCAGTACATAAATGTTGTTGCTGCCGTTATAAATATTGTGTTATCTGTTATATTGGGCAAAATTATCGGTATTGCGGGAGTTATTGTTGCCACGGCGATATCAAGGCTTGTAACGTCATTCTGGTATGAGGGAAAAGTGGTATTTAAAAAATTCGATAAAAAAGTCAGAATATATTATTTGCAACAGTTAAAAGACTTAATAATTTGCGTTATTGTTGTCGGTCTTTCATTTTTCCTTTGCAAACTCGTTACCGTTTCGGGAATACCGGCAATAATCTGTAAAATTCTGATTTCAACGGCTGTAACAGCGGTTATTGAATTGGCTGTCTATTGGCGCAGTAATGAGTTTAAATTATTGTACAGCAAAGTTGTGAATGTTATTAGAAATAAGTAATTTATTTTAATAGTTTTTTGTGTGGTGTTATTTCTATGTCTTTTAATGTTCTGTTTTGGGTTTTTGTAATATCAGCCGGTATTTACGGTTGGGGTATGAGGGGAACCGTAATCGGCGGGGAAAAAGGTGCAATGCTGCCGGGAGTATTTTTAGGGGCAATTCTTGCCCTTTTTTCCGGCGGCTCTTTTTTTGAATATTTTTATATTCCCGCCGCTGCCGGTCTTATGGGTATGTCTTTCGGCGGAATAGAACCGTACGGTGATACCATAGGTTTTGTCATACATTCTAACGGTGATAAATCAAAAATAAAAAAAGGTGTAATCGGTCTTTCTCTTAAAGGTGCTTTGTGGTTTTCGGTTTGCGGCGGTATTATCGGCAAATCGTTTTCTGCCATGGGCGGTAAGTATTCCGTTTTACATATTGTATTATTCTGCGTGTTGTGTCCTGTTTTTCAGTTTTTATTTTATAAGATTTTCAATACTCCTTATGATAAAAACAAAGATAAATTCCCGAAAATTTATTTTTGTGAAGAAAGCAGAGAGGAATGGGGGAGTAATGTCGGTATTGTTGTTGCCCTCTTAATATCAGCCGTTCTTGTTAAAGATGTTCTTTCCGTTGTGATGCTTGTATTTGGTTTTGTATTCGGTTGGATCGGCTGGAGTGTTGCGATTTTTCTTTACTACCGTGATGAAATACCGATGAAAAACGGAAAATACCTTTTCGGTAATTTAAAGGATTATATCGGCGGCTGGAAACTTATGGAGTTTTCTCTCGGCGGCATAGGCTGTTTCGGTATAGCCCTCGGTTTTATTCTCAATAAAGGTTATGTTTCAAGACTGAATAACGATATAACGGTAAACGGACTGTTTTCCCCGTTAGCAGGTTATGAAACGTTAATAACAATAGTTATGGCTGTTGTGTTCCTCTTACTTCTTGCAGTTAATATTTTTGATTTTGTTTGCGATGAAAAAGGAAAAGAGTACAATTCATTTGTAATGGATTGTATAGAAAGACCTTTGTTTAATGTAATTCCTCTTGCATTTGTGTTGCTTTGCTCACTTAAAGCCTCAAGCCTTATGACGGTATTTATGCTTGTGTATGTCTGCTCTTTAAAGGTTTGCTTTGACAGATTTAAAAAAGACGAACACAGAAAACTGTTCTTTGTTATTTATTTCGGTTTGTCATCTGCGGTATTTGTGCTTGATATAATCGTCGGAAGTTTTTCACCGGTTGTACTTTTCTTTGTCGGAGGGCTTCCGTACATAATCACCGAACTGCTGTTTATAGTATTTGGCAGGAAAATTCCTTTTTCCGCCTTTATAAAAGATTTAAAAAAGAGCGGAGAATTGTGGTTTATGTTTATTTTAAGCACTGTTTTAACGGTTTTATCAGTCGTTGTTTTTAAATAAAAAGCGTTTTTGTTACAATAATGTAATATTAAATTTACAATAATGTTATAAATTTGACTTAATATGTAAAAAATGATAAAATATGCTGTCATTTAAGAAAAGTGGTGAATTATTTGAAAAATGTATCTGTAATTTTCTTTACCGATAATTCGGAAAAGTTTTCCTCATTGATGTCTTTGCTGAACGATATATGTAATCTTACTGTTTGTTCATACGATTCCGATTCTTGGGGAAACGCCGATTTGTATTCACCGAAAAACGCTTTGTTTATTTTTGATGAAATTCCCGAAACCTCCGATGTTCAGTGGATTCTTTTGAAACTCTTAAATGACGGAATTTTTGATTCCGTCCCCGTTATGTTTACAAGTGAAGATGTTCTTTTTGATTTTGAAAAAAACGGATACAACGCCGCTGTTTGTGATGTTTTGAATGAAAATGATAATGTTTTTCTTTCAAAATGCAGAGTTGAAAATATTTTTGAAATTTTTAATCTTAAACAACAGATACAGAATGTTACAAAAATTCATACCGCAAGAATACTAAATCAGGCGAGTAAATTAAAAGAACAGGATAATAAACTTCATTCAATTAACCATGAACTTATAGAAGTGCTTGTTGCCGCTATCGAAAGTCGGGATCTTGAATCGGGACAGCATATTAAAAGGATTAGATATTTTGCAAAAGCTTTAGCCGAAGTTGTTGCTTCACAGTGTCCGGAATATAACATCACAAAAGATGTTGCCGATTATATATACTATGCTTCTTCCGTTCACGATATAGGCAAGATTGCAATACCGGATTCCATTCTTTTAAAACCTTCTAAACTCAATAAACCTGAATTTGAAATAATGAAAACTCATACAACAAGAGGCGCCAAACTTTTAGGTATGCTTGACGGAGTTGACACAAATGACAGTGAGTATTTCAGATTTTGCAAAGACATCTGTCTTTATCATCACGAAAGATGGGACGGCAAAGGTTATCCGTTCGGTAAAAAAGGCGATGATATTCCGATATCGGCACAGATTGTTTCCGTGTGCGATTGCTACGATGCTTTAACAAGTGAACGCCCGTATAAAAAATCGTTTTCTCACGATGAAGCCGTAGAAATGATTATTGACGGTTGTTGCGGTGTCTTTTCTCCGCAGATAATAAAATGCTTTAACGAGGCTCTTTCGGAATTCAAGAGAATTGGCGAAGAGTTTAAAGACACAACTTCTTTTGAAGATGTTTTTTCATCAAATTTTTATGATATTCAGAATAATATCATTTTTTCCGATGAAAGTTTTAATGTCGACAGGGAAGAATATGAAAAAATATTAAATTCACTCGGTGTAGTATTTGAGGCGGATTTAACAAAAAATTCATTTACAATTATCAGTGGTGATATGACTGAATTTTTCATAAATGAGCCCAGAAACTATCAGGAATTACTCAATTTTTGCAAAAATGTCTCCGTTCCTTCCGATGTATCTCTTTTTGCCCGTGAATTAACAATTGATAATCTTTCTCTGCATTATTCAAAAGGCAGGAATAAAACTAAAATCGAATTTAAACTTTTGGCAGACAGAACAGAAAGAGTTGTCAGCGGCTTTTTAAAACTAAAAGGTGAAGACGGTGTATTAACCGGAATTACAGGCTTTTTCGATTCTGTTGATACGGATGACTGCTTTTCCGTGTCAGGTCGTCATTTGTCCGATAATGAAAAAACAAACGGTCTTTTATCAGAAAAATTGTTTAAAAATAATCTTGAATCATTGCTCGCAATTCCCGGTAACAAGGGTATGTTTATTTATATTGATATTGATGATCTCGGTGTTATAAACGATGTGTTCGGATATGAATTCGGCAATGAATTGATAAGTGAATTTTCTTTTAAACTCAAATC
>JAZUHA010000429.1:0-3564 GCA_045641485.1 Acutalibacteraceae bacterium | reverse complement strand
GGCATGCTGGCAAAAAGCTTTTCTACCGAGTTCGGCCGCCCGTGTATTTGGATAGAGGACATATATCTCGTGCCGGAATGCCGCGGTCGCGGTGTCGCTCCGCGATTTTTCGCCCTTGTCGACGAAAAATATCCTGACGCCGTCAAACGCCTGGAGGCAGAAAAAGAAAACGTGCACGCCGTGCACGTTTATGAAAAACAAGGATTTACACCTTTGCCGTATGTTGAAATGAAAAAATGAAAATTACGGAGAAATATGGAAAATAAAGATTTTATAATTGAAAACGGGGTTTTGGTTCGATACACAGGCAATGACGCTAATGTTGTTATACCGGATAGTGTTAAGGAAATAGAGGTGTGTGCATTTGAAAACTGTTCTTCGCTTACAAGCATCACCATTCCCGATAGTGTTACGATAATAGGAGAGTATGCATTCGAACTGTGCGATAATTTGAAGTATAATATATATGAAAACTGTAAATACCTTGGTAATGAGAAAAACCCCTATCACATTTTAATTGAGCCTGTTTCAAAAAAGCAAAAACAAATTATTATTAATAACCAAACCAAAATCATTTATCACTCTGCATTTGAAAACTGTCCTTCGCTAACAAGCGTTACCATTCCCGACGGTGTTACGATAATAGGAACGTATGCATTTTATGGTTGTTCCTCGCTTACAAGCATTACCATTCCCGATAGTGTTACGAAAATAGGAGATTATGCGTTTAGTATATGTGAAAAGCTTAAAAGCATTACTATTCCCGATAGTGTTACGATAATAGGAGAACTTGCTTTCGTTGGTTGTCCCTCGCTAACAAGTATCACCATTCCCGATAGTGTTAAGGAAATAGGGTGGTCTGCATTTAAGGATTGCAAGTGCGAAATACATTTTTCATCACAAGAACAGTGCGACAAGCTGAAAGGCTGGAAAAGCGATTTTAAGGGTGAAATTGTAATTGACAACAGGGACTGACTTTAAAAATAATACATATATAGTACGGAGAAAAAATGGCGGAAAAAGATTTTATAATAGAAAACGGGGTTCTTATTAAATATGTCGGTGGGGACGGGGCTGTGCGCGTACCCGACGGGGTAAGTAGTATTGCCGCGCGTGCTTTTAAAGACTGCAAGAGCGTTGTCGAGGTTTTTATCCCCGACAGCGCTTTGGAAATCGGCGAGCTTGCTTTTCAGGCTTGTATCTCTCTTAAAAAAGTGCGATTGCCGCAGGGGCTTTGCAAGCTTTCGGCGCACGTTTTTGCTTTTTGTCCCGCCCTTTGTGACGTTTGCATTCCGCCCTCCGTATCGGAAATCGGCGCATGCGCCTTTGCATACTGTCATTCGCTGGAAAAAATAGAGATTCCGTCCGCTGTTACCGCTATCGGAGAGAGCGCTTTTTGGTACTGTAAAAGTCTTAAAGGCTTAAAGTTGCCGGACTCGCTTTGCGAGATCGCCTATGGTCTTTTCGGCCACTGCGAAGCGATGACGGATTTAATTATTCCGAACAGCGTTGAAAAAATCGGCCCTCTCGCCTTTGTCGCTTGCCGAAGCATTACAAGCCTTGTGCTTCCCGACGGTGTAAACAGTATTGCCGGCGAGGTTTTTGTAAGCTGCACGGCGCTTCGGAAAATCGTTATACCGAAAACAGTGGGCGAAATAGGGCCATATACCTTTGCTTTTTGTCCTTCCGTTACCGTTTTTTGCCGGGTGCGCAGCGCTGCGCAAAAATATGCAGAGGAAAACGGGATTAAATTTGAATTGACAGATTAAATACGGAAAAATGTGCAAAACGGGAGATTTTAAAATAAAGAATCGGATAAATATTAATACCGGTAACTAACGTAAAAAGACCTCTGCGGAGGTCTTTTTTACTTATTTTTCAAATAGGGGGTTAAAATAGTTGACTTTGTAAAGCCCCATATGCTAACATTATAAAAACCGAATATACCATACAGAGTGCGCGAGGGACAAGCCCTGCGACCGCACAGCAACCTGCCCGACGGCAAGGTGCTAATGCTTGAACGATGGATTTTTTCACTCGCTCGGGCGAGTGTTTTTTCATATAAGGAGGTTTTTATGCAACAAAGCTGTTATACTAAAGAAGAAACGGTTGATTTTATAAAATATCTGCGGGAAAAAGAGAACCCTCTCATCGAGTCGCAGATTATTTACAGAAAAAGCTTTTTTAACCACCGGTACAGAGA
The DNA here is from genome assembly GCA_045641485.1 of Acutalibacteraceae bacterium. GTDB lineage: Bacteria > Bacillota > Clostridia > Oscillospirales > Acutalibacteraceae > DTU089. The sequence continues at coordinate 1,361 of JAZUHA010000429.1, read as the reverse complement.
CATGTCGGACAGAGCTCGCGATATGTTGCGTAAAATAAAAGGTGCCGAGTCTCCTGCCGAGGCATACAAGACCATTGCGCACGACGGCGCAAAAACAAATTCGCTTTGGAAAACGGTAGAGGGTGCAGGCTATATGTTCTCCGAGGACTTCGATGACTTTATTGCCGCGTTCGGTGACGAAATACCGCCGAAAATTGCAAAATGGCGCGACAATCAGGGAAACGGCACGCTTGAAAGCCGCAGCGTGATATTTGAGCACTTTCCCACAGAATACGTTACGTACCTTTCCGGTAAATTCGGCATAAAAAAAGGTGATTTCACCACATATGAAATTGATAAAAACGGTATTTACCCCGGCTATCGCCGTGAGGCAGAGTTTTTAAAGCGTATCGGCAAAGAAAACGTGCCGATGCAGAAAAACCACGTTGTTATCGGCATAAAAAGCGCCGACGGCACAATAAATGCAGAAGATTTTTTGCCACTTGCAAAATACGTTTGCAATACGACGGGAACGGAAGAGGTAAGAATTACCGACTTTGACTCTGACACCGTTATTCTTGTTAAAAAAGCAGTTAAGGAATAAAATTGGACGGCAACATTAAAAAAACGCCCGACGGTATAGAGCTGCGCTTTACTGCGGCCGGCAAAGTAGAAAAATACATTATCGGCGCGGAAAAAGACGACTGGGAAATGTTTGATAACAGCGACGAAATAATCGACTATCTTGAAAAAGAATACCTCGCCGACATTTTACCCACTGCTTTTTCAAGCACCTGTTTACACGAAATCGCAGTTGAAATATGCAACCTAATGACATCCGACTGGAACTGAAAGGAACAAATATGAAGGTTATTAAAATAACAAATAAAATTGAATATAAAGTCATTGACTTTAACGAAATGACCGATGACGATATCTTATATGCTATTGAAGACGATGTAGAGGAAAACATTATGTTTTCCGAACATGCTTATATTTCAAAGGAAATAAAAATTTATTCGGGCATTCCTTATTATGACGGTAGCGAAGAAGAAATTTATAACGAGGTTGCCTCTTCCGTGTGTGACGAGAGAATTTTCGGCAATGCTTATCTTGTTAAAATAACAGACAATAAATTAGTAAGCATAAGTGATGAAGAAATCGAGTCGATTATTACAAATCTTAAAAAAGATTATAATTTGACAAAAGTGAACTGTTAAGATTGTATAAATAGTAAATTATCAATTTAATGGAAATGAAAATAATTTTTGAAAAAAGAAAAGCAAACGATAGAAATGATGAATATGATGATATTTTCGGCACTCCGACAACCCAAGTTTGGAAATCCGATGATTATATTAGTGTATTAGATGATATTATTG
>JAZUHA010000428.1:0-3266 GCA_045641485.1 Acutalibacteraceae bacterium | reverse complement strand
CTTAACTGCTTCGGCGGTTTCGGTCAGCAGGGCTACGGATATAATATTGAACAGCTATACAATGAAATAGGCGAAATACTCGGTCTTAATAATCATTCCGCGGCTATACTTATGGGGGCGGGAAACCTCGGTAAAGCCCTTGTTTCTCATCACGGTCTTTCCTCCAGCGGTTTCAATCTTATCGGTATTTTTGATAACAACCCTTCGATTGTAGGTCAAAAAATCGGTGAATGCGAGATTTTATCTGTTGATATTTTAGAGGATTTCTGTAAAGAAAAAAAGCCCGATATGGCAATACTCTGCATACCCTCATCAGCCGCCGCACATACAACCCTAAAACTTATTGACCTCGGTGTGAAGGGATTTTGGAACTTTACTCAATATGATATTGCACATTTTCACAAAGATGTTTCGGTCGAAAATGTGCATCTCAGCGATTCGCTTATGACATTATGCTACCAGATTAACAACAAGGAAAATTCGGATGTGATAGACAAATGAAAAAAATAATGGATATAGATACAGTTGACATCATCCCGTTTTCCAAGGGTATTATCGTTGCAAGAAAGGATGTTTTAAAAAGCGGTGAAGAAAAAATATCCTTTATAACTTATGATGTCAAACTCGAAAAACCGACGGCAAGTACAAAAGGTGCATATCTCTTAAATAAATTCGGGGAAAATTACGAAAAAATAGCCGAAAAACTCGACGATTACCTTTCCTGTGATGCCGCCGTTATGCCGAACAAACATGTTGCGGTATCATATACGAGCGGTGAAATCGGTCTTTTTGACGACAAAGGCAATCTTTACTGGACAGGTGATTTACAGTACAAAGGCTCTCCCGTAAGCGGTGTTGCCGCCGAAAAAAAATATCTTTGGTGTACCGTTCCCGATAACAACTGCATTATAAGATATTCGCCCGTTACGGAAAAAATAGTACTCAGAATAGGCGGAGATGCCTCGACGGCGTTTTTAAACCCCGTATATATCACAAAGTACGACGACACTTTGTATATCTGTAATTATCAGTCTTGTAAAATCCGCACGGTGAATTTAAAAAACTTTACCGTAAGCGATTACCGTGAGTTTAATGAGCCCGTTTACAGATATATACGGACAAACGACAGAGAACTTGTTGAACTTGACTCCGGCGTTTACATACTCTGATATGCACATTGTCAAAATATTGTAAAGGTTTCGCACTCTGTTTACACAATATGACAAAATATTACAAATTTTTAAAAATTTGTTTACAAACACGATATATTGTGCTATCATTTGTTAGAACTTTTAATTCGGTACGAGATATCGACAAGGTTTGTAAGCGAAACTGTATTCTTTTACCTTGCCGTATCGTCGGCAAGGTTTTTTATTGAGGTGATTTTTACGGAGTTTAAATCTACTTTAATGGATTCTTCCGCAGTAAACCGTTCTTTAATAAGAATTGCCCACGAAATAACAGAAAAAAACAGCGGAACGGATAATATTTGTCTTGTAGGCATAAAAAGGCGCGGCGTTCCCCTTGCAAAAGATATTGCGCTAAATATAGAAAAAATCGAAAGCACGAAAATCCCGACGGGTATTATAGATATAAAGTTTTACCGTGACGACCTTTCAAAAGAATTCACTTCGCCGCATATTGACGAAACCGATATAAATTTTGATGTTACGGGTAAAAAAATAGTGCTTGTCGATGATGTACTTTTTACGGGCAGAACGGTAAGAGCCGCCATAGAAGCATTGTTTTCACTCGGCAGACCCGCCGCAATACAACTTGCTATACTTATTGACAGAGGTCACAGAGAATTGCCCATTCGTCCCGATTTTATAGGTAAAAATGTTCCGACATCACTTAATGAACTTATTAAAGTAAATGTGCCGGACTATGACGGAGAAACCTCCGTTAAACTTTATTCGGTTTAAAGCCGAAAGGCTTTTAAATATTATTTTAGGAGGATTTTTATGAATCTTGTTTACGGTGTAAAAGACAGACCGAAATTCGGTCAACTCGTGGTATTTGCTTTCCAGCAATTACTTGCAATCCTTGCGGCAACAATAGCAGTTCCCGCCATTATAGGTAACGGAATGAGCCAGTCCGCAGCACTTTTCGGTGCAGGTGTAGGTACAATAGTTTACCTTCTCTTCACCAAGTTCAAAAGCCCTGTTTTCCTCGGCTCATCATTCGCATTTATAGGCTCTATGCTCGCTGCATTTGCAGGCGGTGTTTCCGCTTCTCTCGGCTACATCGGTTTAATCCTCGGTGCTGTATTTGCAGGACTTGTTTATGTTGTTATAGCAATCATTGTTAAGGTTGCAGGCGTAAGCTGGATAAACAAGATTATGCCCGCAGTTGTTATCGGACCCACGGTTGCAATAATCGGTCTTTCTCTTGCAGGTAATGCGGTAGGCGACCTTACACTCGGCAAGGTTCTTGATGCGGAAGGCAATTCCCTTGCAAATCCTTTTGTTGCTCTTATATGCGGTCTTGTAACACTTTTCACCGTTATACTTTGCTCCGTTTACGGCAAAAAGATGACAAAACTCATACCCTTTATAATACGAATCCTTGCAGGATATGTTGTTGCTACCGTATTTACCGTTATCGGTCTTAAGACGGGTAACACATCTTTACAGGTTATTGATTTTACGGTTTTCAACGACCTTAAAATATTTGCAATTCCCGACTTCACATTGATTGGCGGTATTAAGGGCTTTAAAGAATTAAACGGCGAATATGTTGCCACTATTGCGGTTGCTTACATTCCCGTTGCATTCGTTGTATTTGCAGAACATATTGCAGACCACAAAAACCTTTCTTCCGTTATCGGCACGGAACTCCTTGAGGAACCGGGTCTTCACAGAACACTTCTCGGTGACGGCGTAGGCTCTATGGTAGGCGCTTTGTTCGGCGGCTGCCCCAACACTACATACGGCGAATCGGTAGGTTGTGTTGCCATTACCGGTAATGCTTCTGTTGTAACAATACTTGCAACTGCCGTTATTTCTATGGTAATTTCATTCTTCGGACCTTTCGTAACATTCCTTTCCACTATTCCGAACTGTGTAATGGGCGGTGTTTGCATCACGCTTTACGGCTTTATCGCTGTTTCCGGTCTTAAGATGATTCAGAAAGTTGACCTCAATGAAAACAGAAACCTCTTTGTTGTTGCCGTTGTTCTTATCTGCGGTATCGGCGGTCTTTCTCTTACATTCGGCAAGGTTACACTTACAGAGGTTGCCTGCGCACTTATACTCGGCATCATT
>JAZUHA010000427.1:0-2159 GCA_045641485.1 Acutalibacteraceae bacterium | reverse complement strand
ACCGGTGTAAACTATGTTGAAAAGCAGTCACTTTATCAGAATGTAACAAACGCCATTGAATTTTTGCAGAAGGTTGTTGACTACGGTAAAACTAAAGGTGTAAAAATCGCAACATATAACTGTGATTGGAACAACTTTGTCCGTAAACCGGAAATCTGGCAGTACACACACGGTCATATAAAAGACCTCGGAATAAAATACGATACTTCACATTGCATAAATTCCGGCAGCGGCGACTATATAGGTGAAGCGGTAGCCTGGGGTGACAGATTCTATCATGTCCACATTAAAGGCACAATAAATGTAAACGGTGAGCATGTAGACGACCCGCCGGCAGGACTTGATATGACAGACTGGCGTCAGTTTATGGGCGTTCTTTACAACAAGCATTATAACGAAGGACTTTCGATAGAACCCCATTCGGCAACATGGAAAGGCGACCTCGGTGATTGGGGCGTTAAAGTTACCGTTGACTATATAAAGAAATTGATTTTTTAAGGTGATATAAATGAAATTTGCAGTTCAGCTTTATTCTGTCCGTGACCACATGGCACGCGGTGAGGATTTTCTTGAGGTTCTCGGTAAAGTAAAAGAAATCGGATTTGACGGCGTTGAGTTTGCGGGGTATTTTGATTACTCCGCAGAACAACTCAGAGCCCGTTGCGATGAACTCGGTCTTGAGGTTGTCGGTGTTCACATCGGTCTTGATAATTATCTTCCCGAAAATCTTGACGAAACATTAAAATTCCACAAAACACTCGGTTGTAAATACATAGGTGTAGGCGGAGCACCGCACTCAACTTATGAAGAAGCGCTTAATACCGGTAAGGTTTTGGGAGAAGCAGGCGTTAAAGCCCGTGAACTCGGTATGGATACATATTATCACAATCACACCGAGGAATTTACGGATATTCACAACGGCGAAACAGCCGAAGATATTATAGGTGCACACTGCAAACTTGAAATAGATACATATTGGAGTTTTTGCGCCGGAATTGATAATCTTGAATATCTTAAAGAAAAAAAAGACCGCATTGTGCTTGTTCACATAAAAGATGGCAAAGACAGAAAGCCCACCGCACTCGGTGAGGGTGAAAATGACCTTAAAAAAGTTGTTGACGGTGTTAATGCAATAGGTCTTGACTGGGTTATTCTTGAGAATGACGATCCCGTTCCCACAGGTCTTGAGGACATAAAAAGAAGTTACAAATGGCTTAAAGAAAATTTTTAATTAAGAGGTAATTATATGAAACTCGGAGTTTTAACGAATCTTTTAGGTGACCTTTCACTTGAAGAGGCATTAAAGTATTTTAAATCTCTCGGTCTTGAAACAATAGAACTCGGTTGCGGCGGTTTCCCCGGAAAAGCACACGCAGACCCCGGAGTGCTTTTAAATGACGAAAAAGCATTTGGCGATTTTAAAGCGCTTATCGAAAAATACGGATTTAAAATCAGTGCTTTCAGTTGTCACGGCAACCCCGTTCATCCGAATAAAGAACTTGCAAAATCTTATGATGAGGATATGAAAAATGCAGTTCTTCTTGCCGAAAAAATGGGTGTTCACAGAATTAACTGTTTCTCCGGTTGCCCCGGCGACTGCGAAACATCAAAATACCCGAACTGGGTAACCTGCCCGTGGCCTAACGATTTCGGTGAAATTCTTGATTATCAGTGGAACGAAGTTCTTATTCCGTATTGGAAAGAATTTATTAAATTCAGCACCGCACACGGTGTAGACAAAATCGCTCTTGAACTTCATCCGGGCTTTTGTGTATATAATACAGACAGTCTTCTTAAATTAAGAAACGCCGTCGGCAAAGAAATCGGTGCAAACCTTGACCTTTCGCACCTTATCTGGCAGGGTATGGATCCCGTTACCGTTATCCGTGCTCTCGGCAAAGAAAATGCAATTTTCCATTTCCATGCAAAGGATGTTCGTATTGATGAAATAAACACCGCATTAAACGGCGTTCTTGATACAAAATCTTATGCAGATGAAATTAACCGTTCTTGGATTTTCCGTTCCGTAGGCTATGGTCATAACGAGGAGTTCTGGCGTAATATTATGTCCAATCTCCGTATGGTAGGATATGATGATGCAATTTCAATAGAACACGAAGATTCCCTTATGGGACAGAACGAGGGTCTTGAAAAAGCGG
>JAZUHA010000426.1:0-7215 GCA_045641485.1 Acutalibacteraceae bacterium | reverse complement strand
TAGAAAAGAGCTTTGATGATTTGAAAAACGAGCTTGATTTTAAGAGAGCGAGAACGCACAGCGATGGAACGCTGAACGGGAAGGTGTTTGTTTCATTTATATCCCTGATAGTGAAGTCATATATGCAAAACCACACTACCGGTAGCGATCTGACTCATAAAAAGTTCATCCTTGAGCTTGATAAAATTAAGATATTCGATATCCATTCAAATGCAAAACCGAAGTTCCTTAACCCGCCAACCAAAACCGCAAGAGAAATTCTTGCTTCCCTTGAACTCAACTCCGAGGTCGTATGTGATAACTTTGAAGGAATTTAGGATAAAGGTGAAAACTACTCCTCTTTTGTATGTTTAAAATCGGTTTTCTTTAATCTGTAATTTCCGCTTTTAAGTTCTCTTACAAAATCGCCATTGTTTTTTATCTCGTTTTTAAAGTAAACACCGCCTATGCAGGCATCTTCTGCCTGGTGAAAATCGGAGCCGGAGGTCATTATGCTTTTTTTGTGGAATTTTGCCCACTGTTCCGCTATTTCGTTGCAGGAATAGTGACGGGGATTGCCGTTAAATACTTCGTACCCGTCAAGGATTTTCCAATCGGTTATTTTCATACCCCGTCTTAACGGGTGAGCCTGGAGGAATAAAAACCCGTTTTCCTTTGCAATTACGGAGAATTCCTCGGGTTTAAGAGCCATAATATCTCCGCAGGTTTTAATAAAATCTTCGGTTATGCCGTAAACAAGATAATCATTCGGCTGATTGTAAAAGCATATTTCCATACCCAAAAGAATTGTGAGGTCGTTTCCCGCAAGTTCTTTTATTTTTTTATAACCGCTTAAAAAGTGCTCTGCTTTTACTTCCCACGGCTCATTTTCAAGACCTCTTCTTCTGAAAGTTGCAGAGTTCATATGATTTGTGACTACTATACCGTTGTATTCCGTATTTTTATAAAGAGATATAAATTCCTCTGCCGTTGCCACGGCGCAAGTGCTGACTTCCTTTGTGTGACAGTGTGTTTCAAAAAGATATTCCGCCATAAATATGCCTTCTTTGTAAAATAATGGATATATTATAATATTTTTTTACTTTAATGTCTATATGACTATTGCAAATTTCTTATGAAATGTTATTATTATTGTATTAAAGAAAACGGGGGTTTTATTATGAAAAAATTAAAAGCCGCAGTTATAGGTTGCGGAGGAATAAGCAATGAGCATATTAACGGATATATCAATAACGAAAATGTCGAACTTTATGCTTTTTGCGATATCAATGAAAAACAGTTGAAAATTATGTCGGAGCGTTACGGCGTACCGTGGGAGCGTTGCTATCTTGATAAAGATGTTATGCTTAAAGAACTTCCGGAAATTGATATTGTAAGTGTTTGCACCTGGAATGCCGCTCACTGCGAATGTACGGTAGCCGCATTAAGAGCAGGTAAAGATGTTATTTGCGAAAAACCCATGGCTTTGAATGCAGAGGAAGCACAAAAAATGCTTGATACGGCAAAGGAATACGGCAGACACCTTCAGATAGGCTTTGTACGCCGTTACGGTAACGATGCCGATGTTGTAACCGACTTTGCCGAAAGCGGATTTTTCGGCGATGTTTACTATGCAAAAGCAACATATTTAAGAAGAAACGGCAATCCCGGCGGCTGGTTCGGTGATAAATCACGTTCGGGCGGCGGTCCGCTTATAGACCTGGGTGTCCATGTTATTGACCTTGTGCGTTATCTTTGCGGAAAGCCCATGCCCGTTTCCGCTTATGGTGCAACATTTAAAAAACTTCTTAACCGCCCCGATGTTAAGGGCAGCAAGGGATATATGTCCGTCAGTGCCGGCGAAAACGATATTTGCGATGTAGAAGATGCCGCAACGGCTCTTATAAGATTTGATAACGGTCTTGTACTTTCCGTAGAAGCAAGTTTTTCTCTTAACATCAAAAAAGGCAAAGGCGATATAGAACTTTTCGGTACAAAGGGCGGTTGTAAACTTGACCCGCAGGTTGAACTTTATACAAATCAGAACGGCTATATGGTTAATATTGATTTCGATAAAGATACATCACTTTCTTTTGACGGTCTTTTCCGCCGTGAAATAGACCATTTTGTTGATTGCTGTCTTAATAAAACAGAGTGCAAAGCACCTGCCGAAGACGGCGTTATTCTTATGAAAATTCTTGATGCGGTTTACGAATCGGCAAGAACCGGTCACGAGGTTCTTATAAAGTGATTTAATAAAATGAGGTGTTCTCTTGAAAAAGTGTGACAGTTGCGGAAAACTGATTGCGGATTCAAAGGATATTATGTGCCCGTTTTGCGGTGCCGTTTCACAGAAAAGCACCGTGTGTACTCACAGCGAACAGGAAGACCGTTGGAACAGAAGCGGCAGTACATACTCTTTTCACGGTGATAATTACAAAACAGATAAAACCCTTAATGAACCGGAAGTAAATATAAATAAGATGTTTTCTTTCGGCAGTGAAACTCCCCGTGAAAAACACCCCCGTGAGCAGAAGTATAAAAAACCGCCGATTAAAAAAACAAAATCCGGTAAAAAAACTTCTGCCCGTACGGTTGTATTAGTTTTTGTTCTGTTATCGGCATTCATCTCTTTCGTTTCAAATGCGGGATTTTTTTCGGAAATGTTCGGTGATTTCGGCAACAACATAAGTTATGCATGTTATCCCGAAATTGTAAATGTCGAAATAGATGATAAATCCGAGGTTGTTTTAGAATTTCCCGAGGGTCTTGTGTGTTACGACAATGAAGCGAATAATGTTGCGGAAACTGCTGTCGACGGAGAAATTCTTGTGAATGAAATTCCGTTTGAAACATCCGGTGATGTATACTACGATTACGCAACGGCAAAAGGGCGTGTCTGCAATATTGAAAAAGACGGTGACGGATACTCTGTAAACGGGTTTACGGTTTCTTTAAATGATTCTTATATTGTGCTGTCATCAATGATAATCAACTGTGACGGTGAGGAGTGTACTGTGGCACTTCCGTTTGATGCAATAAGAATAACCGGCGACAAAATATCATTGTATACAGTCGATTGCGGTGAGGAGGGCGAAGCGGTTTTTGTGCCGTTCGCATATAATAAGTGATGAAAGAAAAAACAAAAAGAACGGCTGTTTCCGGGCTTCTTACCGCTCTTTCGGTTATACTTATGCTTCCGACTCTTGTAATTCCCGTATTTACTTATGTTTCACCCATGGTTTCGGGCATAATAAATATACCCGTTACAAAAATATCGGGTAAAAAATTTGCATGGGGCGTGTATTTTGCAACATCGTTTATTACAATGATACTGCTGTCGGACAAAGAAGCATCACTTTTATATATTATGTTTTTCGGCTATTTCCCGATTATATATAAAGATATAAACAAACTGAAAAAAATACCTGCCGCCGTTATTAAATTCGTTTTATTTAATCTGTCGACTGTGTCATCTTCCCTTGCGGCAATTTATATATTTAAAGTGCCTGTAGAAGAATTTACCGATATGGGGAAATATTCCGTACTGATTTTACTCCTGCTCGGAAATGTTGCACTCATTTTTTATGATATCGCAATTAAAAAATATATACCTATTCTTGAGAATACGGCAGAAAAGTTAATAAAAAATACAAAATAAGATATTTTAAATCATCTTGATTTTATATAGTTTTGAATATGTGAAAATATGAAAAGAGGGGATAAATGACTTGAGCGAATATATATTGGAACTCAAAAATATTTATAAAAACTTCGGTAATGTAAAAGCTCTCAGCAATGTGAATTTTCAATTAAAAAAGGGTGAAGTTCATGCGCTTATGGGCGAAAACGGAGCCGGAAAATCTACATTTATTAAAATAATTACGGGTGTTTTACACCCCGATGGCGGAAAGATTTATCTTAACGGTAAGGAGATATCTCCGAAGAATACTTCCGAATCTCAAAAAATGGGAATTGCCGCAATATATCAGCACCCCACCGCTTTTCCCGATTTATCCGTAACGGAAAATATATTTATGGGTAAAGAGATTCTCACAAAATTCGGAACATATAATAAGCGTGAAATGAACAGACTCGCCCGTGAATATATTGCTCCGTTTTCCGATGATATAGATGTTACAAAGCCTATGTCTTCTCTCGGTGCGGCGCAACAGCAACTTGTTGAAATCGCAAAGGCTCTTTCGCAAAATGCAAAAATACTTATTCTTGATGAGCCTACCGCTTCGCTTACTCATTACGAATGTGAAAAACTGTATAATATAGTTGATAAACTTCGTGAAGACGGCGTTTCGATGATATTTATTACGCATAAATTTGAGGATATGTACAGACTTGCTTCACGGATAACCGTTTTAAGGGATTCCGAATATATCGGTACATATAATATCGACGGGATTTCCGAAGATAAACTTATTCAGGAAATGGTAGGGCGCAAACTTGATAATCTTTATCCGCCGAAAACCGCAGTACACAAAGAAGAAGCACTGCGTATAGAAAATCTTTCAAAAGAAGGCTATTTTAAAGATATATCTTTCAGTGTGAAAAAAGGTGAAGTCCTTGCGCTTACCGGTCTTGTGGGTGCGGGAAGAACAGAGGTTTGTCAGACTGTTTTCGGAATAATGAAGCCGGACAGCGGAAAAATCTTTCTTGAAAACAAAGAAGTAAAAATTAACTCCCCGTCTGACGCATTAAATTCCGGTATAGGGCTTTTACCCGAAGACAGACTCACGCAGGGGCTTATTCTCGAACTTCCGATTTTTAAAAATGTTTCTGCTCCCGTTATAGAAAAATTCACCGAAATGGGAATGATATCCGAAAAGAACGAGCAGAATAAAGCAATAGAACTTTGCAAAAAAATAAGGCTTAAAGCGGAAAATATAGGCGCTCCGCCAACATTTCTTTCGGGCGGAAATCAGCAGAAGGTTGTTTTCGCAAAACTGCTTAATTGCGATTTAAAAGTACTTATTCTTGATGAGCCTACAAAGGGAATAGATGTCGGAGCGAAAAATTCCGTTTATGAAATGATAAACGAACTTGCCGAAAAAGGGTATGCAATTATTATGGTTTCTTCCGAAATGCCGGAAGTTCTCGGTATGGCAGACAGAATAGTTGTAATGAAGCAGGGGCGTGTAGCGGCTGAATTTCCGATAGAAGAAGCAACGCAGGAAAAAATCCTTGCCGCTTCGCTTTCGGAAAATAATATTAAGGAGGAAACGGGAAATGAAGAAAAATAACGGTTTTCTCCGAAAAATACTTGATTACAGAGAACTCGGTCTTGTTGCCGGATTGATACTTATTCTTATAGCGGCAAAAATCTTTACACCGGCTTTTTACAGTTTTGATTCGATAACATCGATGCTTACAAACAATGCCGTTTATGCAATGCTTGCCGTAGGTGTGGCTTTTCCGCTTTTAACGGGCGGAATTGATATCTCGATAGGTGCAATACTTGCCGTAAGCGGAATTTCCGTTACACAGCTTATGATAAAATTCCCGCAGATTCCCTCGTTCTTGTTTGTTATATTCGGAATAATAATCGGCTGTATATGCGGTTTTATAAACGGTTTTCTCATAGGAAAAATGAAAATCGTACCTATGATAGTTACTCTCGGAACTATGTACATATACAGGGGTCTTGCCTATGTAATAAGTGGTGGCGAATGGGCGTTTCCGCATATGTTCACAAAGGAATTTACGGATATCACACAGAAAAAAATATTCGGTATAAACGCTCTTATAATATGGACTGTTCTGCTTCTTATTGTTACGGGTGTTTTTCTCGGCTTTACAAAATTCGGCAGAAGAATGTATGCAGTCGGTTCAAGTGAAGAATCGGCAATGATTGCCGGTATAAACACAAAAAAAGTAAAACTTACTGCTTATGTTTTATGCGGAGCGTGTGCAGGTCTTGCCGGTATGATGTATTCATCTAACTATGCTATGATAAATTCCGATATAGGCAGCAGTTACGAAATGACGGCTATAGCAATATGCATTCTCGGCGGTGTAAGTATAACCGGAGGGCGGGGCCGTATTGACGGCATAACGCTGTCTGTTGTTGTTTTAAGTATCGCAACATATATGTTAAGTCTGCTTCCGGGTTTCAGCGTATGGCAAAACGCCTTGCAGGGCGCAATAATCATAGTTGCCGTAATAATAAATATTTTGAACGGAAAACTTGCCGATAAGCGTATGCTCAGTGAAAGGGGGAAACTGATATGAGTTCACCCGAAGTAACCGCAAAAGATTTAACGGTAAAAAACAAGTTTAATCTTTCAAAATTCCTTGTGTCATGGGAAATGATTTTAATTTACATATTGGTTTTTATAAATATTGCTTTGATGATAATAAAACCCGATTTGTATTTTGCCCGGGGAACGGTACAGTCAATAATAAAATCCGGTATGGATGTCTCGTTTATGGCTCTCGGTATGATGTTTGTACTGATGATAGGGGATATTGATGTTTCCGTTGCCTCGATTATGATTTTAAGTTGTACGGTAATGGGACTGATGCACCAAAACGGTTTGCCGGATATTCTTACGGTTTTGTGCGGTATAGCGGCAGGAACACTGTGCGGCACTTTTAACGGAATACTTGTGGCGGTATTGAAAATTCCGTCTGTTATTGCAACAATAGGTACATCAATGCTTTTCAGAGGTGTTGTGCAGATAGTTCTTGATGTCAATACCCTTAAATCATTCCCGTCGTGGTTTTCCGTTCTCTCGTGGCAGGACTTTTTTGGTGTTGTACCGTATTCGCTGATATGCTTTGCCCTTGCGGCGGTAATTTTTGCCGTTGTTCTTCATAAAAGAAAATTCGGCAGAGAACTTTATATAATCGGTAATAACCCTGTAGCAGCCGAATATTCCGGCATAAAAGTGAAGCGGGTAAAAATCGCCGTATTTTCAATTATGGGGCTGACTTCCGCTTTGTCCGGCATACTTTTTGCAGGCAGGCTCGGCGGTATAAGTTCCGGAATGGGTACGGGAAACGAACTTCTTGCCATAGCAATAGCTGTATTCGGCGGTATTTCCACAAACGGCGGAAAAGGCAAGGCTTACGGTCCCGTAATAGCGGTATTTATTATGGCGTTCCTTTCAAAAACTCTCGATTTGCTGGGTGTTCATTCAAACATTCAAAAAATTATTATCGGCATCATTCTTCTTGTTGCCGTCATTATACCCATGCTTAAAAATAATATTGACAACAAAA
>JAZUHA010000425.1:0-8925 GCA_045641485.1 Acutalibacteraceae bacterium | reverse complement strand
TACTGCCAAAGGTCGTATATTCCGTTGAAATTTTCAAATGTTTCATCGGGGTAAACGACCGTTTTATTTTCGTCAAACGGTATTGAAAGTTCAACCGTTCCGTTTGAAGAAATATAAAATCTTTCAGCCAAAGAAAGCATTACCTTATTCGCTTCTATTCTTGAAAGTTCTTCGTTAAATTTAATTTCGGTATTCGGAATTAAAACCGTAGGCGCATTTACAAGTTTATAAAAATTACTGCTTGTTCCCGTATGACCGTGATGTGCGCACTGAACAATATCAGATTTTAAATAGTCGGGATAACGGCGTTCAAGCACCTTACTTGACTCTACTGCGGCATCACCCGGAATAAGAATTTTCGTGCTTTTTGCTCTGAACATAAGAACAAGCGAAGAATCGTTAAAATCTGCGTTACTTTCGGGATAAATATCCTCGTGACAGCAAAGAGCATCTATTTTATAATCCTTTAAACTCACTGTCATACCCGTGTGCATTCTGTATACGGGTATTTCCCGGTGCGCTTTAACCGTATTGTAAAAATCTTCACGGGCTTTTTTCTCTGATTGTGTCCACTCATCGGTATCACGGTGAGAATCACTGACGAAATTAAAATACAACCCGTCAATCACAGTATCCGACATACAGTATTTAATGTAATTTGTAAACTGGCATATATGGTCGGAATGACCGTGAGTAAAAAACCAACCGCTTATTTTAATTTTTTCACCGTCGGGAGTTCTTTCACGAAGAAAATCGTGTATTCTGTCACAATCGTTTATAGAATAAGAATGAGCACTGTCTATGAGTATAAAAGAACCGTCACCGCACGAAAAAATGTAACACATTCCGCAATCTATAAGGCTGTGACCTACTTCAAACTGAAAAACTTTAATATCATTATTTAAAGGAACATAATTTCCGCCCGAAAAATCGGGAAAACGGTAACTTTCGGCATCATCGAATACAGTTCTTATTTCACCGTCACAAGGGAAATATCCTACGGAAATATTAAATTTTTCCGAAACGAGGAACGTAAATTCATTACCGTTTAAATTGTTTTCAAAAACAATCTTTCCGTTTTTTTCTTTTAATGACGATATTAAACTTTTATATGTTTCGGCAGTTGCGTTTTTTACTATAAAAAGTTCACTGTTATAAAATGAGTTATATTTAATTGAGTTTTCAAAAATCTTTAAATTTTTCATTACGGTTGCTCCGTGAAAGGTATTGCTTCTGTAGCGTGTTCAATGGAAATAAAATTATTCTTTTCGGCATAAGCCCATTTCATACCGTAGCACTCGACTACGGACTGAACGGGAATATAAAGTTGGTTACTTACCCCGCCACGGTAAACGGGTGCAACAAGTTTAACTTCTTTTCCCTCGCCTACCGCTATATCGGAGTTCTCCGTAAATGTAAATCTGTTACCGTATACGCCGAGTGTAACTTTGCCTTTTTCTTTTTTAACTTCGGCACCTATGGCACTGAACATAACGGCAAGAGGAGCAAACCAAACGCCGTCTTTCTTTTCCGGCAGACCGTATCTTTGGGAAATACCGAGTTCAGCACCTTTATAATATATCCTTGTTCTTCTGAAATAAGGTGAAAGAGCGTACGGAAGAATAACATCATTTTTCTTATCTATAACACATTGATCAACAATTCTTCCGTCATTAAGTCTTGAAGTGAATATCGCTTTATCTTCAAATACTTCTACTATTGCAAAAGAAGCAACCTTTTCGGTCTGCGGATAATAAGCGGCGTGCCATACTTTTTTAACAGTCATTGTTCCGGGAGGGTTGCAGTCACTGTTACCGAGTTCATAGTGAACAGTTCCCTGAGACGGTTTATCAAAAAGTTCTTCGTTTTTAATGGGGAAACTCCTTGAAAAATTATGCTCGTGACCCGAAAAGAGAACATCAAGCATCTCCATACCCTCACGCATCATCGGGTAAGCATCGTCATTGCTGAGTTCCGGACCGCTGTAATAAATCGGGAAATGATATGTACCGAATTTCCATGTTTTATCACAATCAGAAAGATTATCTTTGAGCCACTCGTTAACCTCCTCCGGTGCATTTACACCGAGTACGGTAAAATGAGTATTGGCATAATCAAAAGCGTAATTTTCGGTTTCCCAACCTTTGGGACCGTTAAACGGATAAGAACCTTTAAACTGCTTCCCGAAAAACTCGGCAGGCTCCGAATAATATCTGCCTATACCGTTTTTATAATCCTTAAAACCACGGTTATCGTGATTGCCCAAAGTCATCATAAACGGAATATGCTCTACAATACCCTTTAATCCCTCAAAAGCGCCGTTCCACTGAACTTCGTGCTGACCGCAATCGGTATTATCACCTGCGGTAAGAATAAATTTGATATCCGGGTCTTTTTCGAGTTGTTCGGAAAGAAGTTTATTAAAGCAGGAATAATCGGGAAGTTCAAACGGCTCGCCTTTTTGCTGGTCGGAAACACAGATAAATTTAAAACTCTCGGCTTTTTCGGGAGCAGTGGTAAAATAGAACTCGTCACTTCTGAACTCGTCATTACCTACCGTATAAAAATATTTTGTATCGGGTTTCAGCCCCGTCATATCAGCCCAGAACATATTGCTGATATCAATATCACTTTCAAAAACATCTGTTACCGCATCAAAACGCTCAAAGTCTTCCGAATTTTCTTCACGGCAAAGTGCATAACCGTAAGTAACATCAACAGAAGTCCTCCAGGTAACTGTCATAGAAGTTTTCGGGTCACCCTTAAAACTTATAAAAATATGGTCGGGAGTGCTTTTTGAACCTCTCGGCGGTTTGTTTTTAAATTCCATTATTAACCCTCCTGTATATAACCTTTAAAAAATTCTTTTATATCTTTTTCCGAAGCGGAAACTTTTCCCATAATCATACCGTCTCTGCCGCCGCCTCTGCCGTTTAAAGCGGTATTCATTTCTTTTGAAAAGATTTTCATATCAATTACTTTACTTAAAACGGTATAAGAATATCCGCTTTCATCATCACCCGTGAATGCGGCGGAAATTACAGTGCCGTTTTCA
Organism: Acutalibacteraceae bacterium; assembly: GCA_045641485.1. Lineage (GTDB taxonomy): Bacteria > Bacillota > Clostridia > Oscillospirales > Acutalibacteraceae > DTU089. The sequence continues at coordinate 5,870 of JAZUHA010000425.1, read as the reverse complement.
TAACATTCGTTTACAAATTCTCTTTGCATATCGTTATTATAAATACCGGAAAAAATCAAAGCGACATCTTTTCTGTCTTTATAATTTATAACATCTGATTTTACAACGGAAATTTTAAAATCGTACGCTTCTTTTCTTACTTTATCAAGTTCACCGTACAATCTGTTTACGCCGTCTGAAACCTCGTGCTGTTTTAACGACAAAAGATTTGAAATTTCTCTTACGCTGTTATATTTTTCTTTATAATCACAAAGTGCCAAAGCACCGCATTTTAAAAACAGTCTTACTCCGCCTCGGTGACGGAAGAAATCAAGAATTTTCACAACACCTATCTCTCCGCTTTTGTTTACATGGGGAGCACAGCAGGCGCATAAATCAACATCTTCACCTATTTTTACAAGACGGACATTTTCCGTTAAATCGAGTTTGCTTCTGTAATCAAGATTTTTTATTTCATCTTCACTTGCAAACCAACATTTAAACGGAACATTTTCATATATAACTCTGTTTACTTCAAATTCGACTTCGTCAAGTTGTTCTCTTGTGAGTTCACCGTCAAAATCAACTGTTACCTCATCTTCTCCGAGATGAAAACCGACATTATTAAACCCGTATAATGTATGAACGATACCCGAAACAATATGCTCACCGGAATGATTCTGCATTTTTAAAAAGCGTTTTTCCCAATCTATTTTGCAGTAATATTCACATCCGACAGTTAAAGGCTCTTTTGAAATGTGAAAAACATTGCCGTTTTCCTCGGTAACTCCCGTGATTTTTGTCTCACCGATAAACCCGGTATCGGAAGTCTGACCGCCGCCCTCCGGGAAAAAGGCGGTTTTATTGAGTTCGGTATAATACAAACCGTCTTTTTCGGTGCAAGAAAGAACGGCAGCCGAAAATTCTTTTATATAAGCATCTGTGTAATATAATTTTTCCGTCATAATTAACCTCTGTAGTTTTGTGCGAAGAACAGTGATATTGCAAGAAGATACTGGCCCGCATAATAAAGTGCATGATTTAAAACAACATTAAATCTTGTGCATTTGCCCTCACCGAAATATATGCCCGAAAGCACGGCATCGGAAGCAATAAAGAAGACCATACCCAAGCACAGGAGTATTGAAAAAGGTGCAAATCCGCAACTAACGGCACACGCAAGCGATAAAAATACCGTGAAGCCCAAAAAGAACATATATGCAACGGTAAGTTTTTTGAATTTACCGTAATACACGCCCAAAACGCTCTCGGAAAAAGCCGTTACAAGAGCCACCCCGACACCACCGCCGAGTGCAATAAGCAGATGTGTGAATTTAAGATTAAATACAGAAACGAAAGCCGAGGAATAAAAGATATGCCCTATAAGGAAACTTATGAACCCGGCTTTAAGAAAACTGTCGCTGTCTGTTTTATAAACATATTTAAGGTCGAGCCAGATATCACCGAAAATTCCGAAAACACCTCCGCAAACCATTAAAGCGACAAAAATCGGTGAAACCGATTTATTATATAACATTCCCGCAAGAAAAGTAAAAACGAAAAAAGCACTGCACAAGGATTTAAGCATTGCTGTTTGCGGTTTAACTTCGGGCTTTCTTTTAAAAAGAAAAATCACTGTAAAAATTATGCCGAAAAACGGTACAAGATAATAAATCACCGTAATCACTCCTTTGTAAAAATTTTACCACATTCGGCGAAAATTTACAATAGTTATTAAAATTTTTGACCGCTATTGAAAAACGGAATAATGTGTAGTAAAATCATAATAATAAAAGCATTCGACTTTAAATAATTTAACAGAGGATTTTAAATGAGTAATTACGATATTTTGGTCATAGGTGCCGGTTGCGGAGGTCTTACGGCAGCCGCCTGCGCCGCAAAAGAAGGTAAAAAAGTACTGCTCCTTGAAAGGCACAACTCCCCCGGAGGATTTGCAACAAGTTTTGTAAGAGGCAGATTTGAATTTGAAGCATCACTTCACGAACTTTGTTCTTTTTCAACTGAAAGCGACAGCGGTGATGTTACGAAAATATTCAAAGATTTAGGCATAGCCGATGGAATAACATGGACAAGCGTACCTTATGCCTACAGGCTTATTACAACGGGCAGTGACGGCAAACCGCTTGATGTTACCATGCCTTTCGGTGAAGAAAACTTTATTAAAGCCATGGAAAAATATGTGCCGACAAGTAAACGCCCGATGCAACGCCTTATGGCACTTGCGAAAAACATTTGCGAAGGTACTGATTTTATTTCTTCGCTTGACGGTGAACTGAATTTTAAAACAAAAAAAGAAATATATAAGAAATACGGTAATTTTATAAGAACCGCACCCTACGGCGTTGACGAGGTTTTAACAAAAATCGGTCTTTCACGAAAAGCACAGGATATTCTTGATGCATACTGGCTCTACCTCGGAGTGCCCACTCCGCGTCTTAATTTTATTCACTACATCAGTATGCTGTATTCTTATATAACTCTCGGTGCCTGTATACCTAAAAACAGAAGCCACGAAATAAGTATGGCTCTTGCAGGGTGTATCGAAGATAACGGCGGTGAAATAAGATACAACAGCCATGTTTCACGAATTGTTTTTAACAAAGGCAAGGCGTGTGCAGTCATATTAAAAGACGGTGAAAAAATAGAATGCGACCACATTATATGCAACTGTTCACCGACTACCGCCTACACCAAAATGATAAAATCAAAAGATGTGCCGAAAAGCGCCGTAAAAAGAACAAATGCCCGTACATTCGGTGCAAGAGGCGTTTGCGTATATTTAGGGCTTAACCGTTCACCTGAAGAACTCGGCATTAAAGATTACAACACATTTATTACCGATACGGCGGATTCCGAAAAACAGTTTTCTCTTATGAAAACACTTAAAACAAACAATTCGGAAGCGGTTGTTTGTATGAATATTGCAGACCCGGACTGTTCGCCGAAAGGCACGACAATACTTACCATAACTTCTCTTTATACCGATAACTGCTGGGCAAATGTTGAGCCCGAAGAGTATTTTGACGAAAAGGATTATATTGCGGCAAAACTCATTTCCGTATATGAGAAAACAACCGGTATTGTTATTCACAACAACATAGAGGAAATGGAAGTTGCCACTCCGCTTACATTCGCACACTACACAAACACACCGCAGGGCGTTATATACGGCTATCTCGGTGACGATTGGGACGGAATTATAAGCAGAATAACATCCGAAAAAAGCGAATGCGATACAAAAGGCTTACGATTCTGCGGCGGCTGGGGTGTTCAGCTTTCGGGCGTAAGTTCCTCGATAGCTTCGGGCAGAAACTGCGCTTATGCCACAATAGACGATATAAACAACGAAACAAAAGCGGAGGTTAAATAATGAAAGAGAAAATATATATCCGCTCAAAATTCAAAGATATAAGTAATTTTATTAAAATACCGATTACAAGAAAAGGTATTATTGAGCAGGCGCCCGCCGATATCAAGCCGGCAAACACAACCGTAAATTCCGCCGCCGATTTTCTTCACCCGCCTACACAGTTTTTAAAAATCAAAAGCGTTACGGAAATTTCAAAAGATGTACGCCAGTATGTACTTGAACCTAACGTTTCAAAAGGCACGGGAAAACTTGCTTACTACAGACCCGGGCAGTATATTTCGATAAAGCATAAAATAGGCAATTCTTTTGTTACAAGGCCTTACACCCTTTGCGATTCTCCCAAAAGAACATTCGGTGACGAATATCTTATTACCGTAAGAAACATACCATACGGTTTTTCTTCCGCATATATTTTTGAAAACTGGCAAAAAGGCACTGAAATAGAGGCTTCGGAGCCGTCGGGAACATTTTATTATCAGCCGATAAGAGATTTAAGGCACATTGTGGCTATAACTGACGACCTCGGCGCCGCCTCGTTTTACTCCATGGCAAGAGCTATACTTGACGATACGCTTAATATTGATATGACTTTAATTTACGGTTGCCGTAAAAAAAGCGAAGCATTGTTTTTTGATGAATTTAACATCATCGCCGATATGACGAGTAAATTTAAAGTTCATTTTATTTTCAGCGATGAAAAAACCGACAAATGCGAACGGGGTTTCATTACAAAAAGTTTTATTGAAAAACATACTCCTCCGCATAAATTCAGCGTATTTATTAACGGCTCAACGCAACTTTTCAATCAGGTTGCACCGCACCTTGCTTCTATGCCACTTGAAACGAAATATATCCGTTTCGGCATAAACGGACAAATCAGAGATATAACTTCACTCCCCGATTTCCCGCAAAACAGCATAGGCAAAACATTTATCTGCAAAGTTTTAAAGAATAACGAGATTATCGCCTCGGTTCCTTGTAAAAGCGAAGAATCGCTTCTTGTGGCACTTGAACGGGAAGGAATTGAATCACCGTCTCGATGCCGTTCCGGTGAATGCGGATTTTGCAGAGCAAAACTCACAAAAGGAAATGTATTTATACCCAAGGAAACCGATTACCGACGTGCGGCAGACACGATGCACGGTATAATTCACCCGTGTATATCTTATCCGATGAGTGATATTACTTTGAGTTTTTAATGTGAGGTAGTTAAAATGAAAAGTAAAGTTAACAGTGTGATATCTTTTGTTTTGGCATTTGTTTTTATTTTTTCCGCAGTACCCTTTATTGATTTAAGCGGAAATTCCGATAAAACCGACGAATCTTCTTTCGGAATAAATGCAACCGCCGCCGATGACGATGACTTAAGATTTATTTTCACTGCAAAAGGATACTATATTTCCTCTTGCGATGAAGATGCTACGGGAGAACTTATAATTCCCTCCACGCACAAAAACAAGCCTGTTATCAGCATACATAAATCCGCTTTTAAAAATTGCGAAAAACTGACTTCGGTAACTATTCCCGATTCTGTTTCATCTATTGAAAAATCCGCATTTTACGGCTGTAAAAGTCTGATGACTGTTAACATTCCGGAAGGTATTACGGTTATCGAAGAATCGACTTTCGGTGCCTGCGGTTGTCTTACAAGCGTTTCACTGCCCTCAACTCTTACAAAAATAGGGAAAGAAGCTTTTTGCGGTTGCTACAGAATGCAGTCGTTAACACTCCCGAAAAACCTTACGGAAATCGGTGAAGGCGCTTTTTCGGGTTGCACCTCTTTAAAATCAATGGTTTTTCCGAATACCCTCAAATCAATTGAAATAAATGCCTTTTTTTCCTGCAAAAAACTTGAGTCGGCAGTTATACCGAAATCCGTTACAAGTATAGGGAACGCCGCTTTTACAAATTGCGAAGCTCTGACAATATACGGAAACAGCGGCAGTTGTGCCGAAACTTATGCAAAAGCACATTCAATTAAATTTTCAAAAATTTTTGATTCTTCAATAGTACCCAAACTCACAAAAATCTCTAACACTTCAAAAGGTGTAAAACTACAATGGTCGAAAGTACCCGATGCCGAAAATTACATTGTTTACAGAAAATCAGGTTCTTCGGGTTATAAATCTTTAAAAACATTGCCCGCTTCTTCCCTGTCAATTACGGATACAACTGTTAAAAGCGGCACAAATACACTTATACGGTAGTTGCAAAAAACATATCCGGTAAAAGCGGATATAACAAAAAAGGATTGTCCGTTCTATTTCTGTCCTCCCCCACCGCAAAATCATCTAACGGAAACGGCTATATTAAAATAACCTGGAGCAAGGTTAAAGGCGCAACGGGTTATGTATTTTATCAAAAAATAGGTTCGGGAAGTTATAAAAAAATTGCCACACTTAAAAGCGGTAACACATCTTTTTCGTGCAAAAACTCAAATGTTAAAAGCGGTACAAAATATACATACATGGTAAAAGCATATAACGGAAGTACATACAGC
>JAZUHA010000424.1:0-12648 GCA_045641485.1 Acutalibacteraceae bacterium | reverse complement strand
ATTCTTATCAAAAATTGCATAAATTACGGCAGAATTAACGGTTATATTCTTTTTGATACTCACCGTATATGTAAGTTTATCCGAAGATAACTTTGTTTTGGTAATACCGAATACACTTGCCGCATCAAAGTCCGCCGCACTCGCACAAATACCGAATACACAAAGCGTGAGAATGATGCTTAAAGCAAGAGATATTGCCCTTTTCATAGAAAATCTTCCTTTCGGGTTTAGTAAAATAAATATAACAACGGATATCTTCGACAATTAGTTGCTATACTTCCTTTAACAATATATCACACCTGCAGTAAACTGTCAATCAATCGGAGGACGTTTCCGGATTTTTCCGGAATTTTCGGAAAAATGTACACAATTTCACCTTAATATTTGACAATTATTATTTTTGGGAATACAATACAATTATATATTTTACTTTTTCGGAGGAAAAAAAATGAAACCTATAAGAACTTTTTTACAGCAGACATCAATAAAAGCACTTTTAAAGGCGGAAAAGCCGATTTTTGATGCGACACACGGCAGGCACGCAAGAAACCGTTTTCTTTCTTCCGTAAATATACCGTTTGTCGGCACTCATGTCAGAATTCTTAAAGAAACCGACGATTCTTACTTTATTGCAAAATACAAAGAAGACGGCACTGTAGACGACGGTGATTTTAAAATACTTGCCACTACCGACCTGCATCTTGATGAGGACTATGACGTAAACGACAAAACATTGCAGATGTTTGTGTATCAGGTAGAAAAAGAAAAACCCGACCTTGTTATTTTTACGGGTGATGTAATTCTTTCAAAATATCAGCAGATAGATGCGGTACAGTTTGCCGAACTTATGGAAAAACTCGGCGTTTACTATGCTTATGTTTTCGGCAACCACGAAGCAAGGGAAGAAAAAGGCTATTTTAAATACCTTATTTTCAACAGCCTTACAAAATATCCGCACTGTCTTTCAAAATACGGCGACGAATCGCTCCCCGGCTACGGCAATTTCATAATAAATATAATGAACAGCGAAACGGATTTAAAACAGAGCCTTATCTTCTTCGATTCCGGCAGAGATATGCACGAGCCTCACATTACAAACAACAATGTACCGAGAAATTTGAATGGCTACGACTATATAAAGCCGTCACAGATTCGCTGGTATGAAAATCATATAAACGAACTCAAAAAAGAATACAACAATGTTCAGTCAATGCTCTATATGCATATTCCCATTCCCGAATACAAAGAGGTTTTTGATGCGAAAGAAGACGGTACTTTTGTTCCGTCGGGAAAAGCGCAGATTCTTTACGGCAATCAGGTTGAAAGCATAGGCTGTTCGCCGTACAACAGCCGTCTTTTTGATGCTATGAAAAGATGCGGTTCGCAGGGAATTTTCGTCGGTCACGACCACGTAAACGATTTCGCCGCAATTTATGACGGAATTTATCTTGTTTACAATCAGTGCGGCGGTTATAACTGCTATAATATCTCGCAATTTTCCCCGGATTTGCCCGAAAGCGAATGGGTGGAAGGTGCAACGATTACAACAGTCCGTCAAGACGGCAGTATAGAATTAAGGCAAAGTTTCAATTCCCGGTTTTTAAACAGATTTTAAGTAACCGCTGATTATTTATTTTAAAAAATCGAGGGGATTATTATGAAAAAAGCAAAAAGGCTTCTTTTTAAAACGGTCTCTTATATTATAAGTTTATGTGTAATCTTAAGTTCATCATCTTTATTGACTTCTGCAATAGAGCCGGGTGTACACGCCGAGGAGACAACCAATCTTTTAAATATTATCCTCGGTTCGCAAACGGAAGACGGAACTCATTTTATGCAGATGACCATGAAATCCACAACCCGTATTCTGGAAAATTTAGGTAAAGCCGATGATGCGGCAAAACTCGCCCAATCTGCGGGATTATGGACAAATCTTTACAATAACGCAATGAGCGTAATTATTCCCGTCGGTCAGACATTTACATTTATAAACGGCTCCATAACCTTTTTAAGAACTATCGGTGTTATAGAAGACCCCACACAGACAAAACTCGAAAGCATTCAAAGAACGGTTGACAACATTAGACAGACCGTTCAGGAAATAGACGGCAAAATCGACGATTTAGACGATGATATTGCAAATTTACTTACCGAATTAAAATATAAAGACAGATTGGATAAATATCGGGATTATCACAATCAGTGGACAACATTTTACAACGGTTGTATAAGCCGTATGAATAATCTTAAAACGAGTTATTCCAACAGTCTTATAAGCCTTTTGATAAATTACTGCGAAAACTTTCAGTCCGGCACAAAACCGGGACTTCGTTCACTTTATAATAACAAAGGAAGTCAGATTTATTCTTCACACAATCTCGGCGGTGCGGGTTCTGTTTTACCCGAATGTCCCGGAGCGGCAGGTGATATGACTCCCGTAAGTTATTCCGTTACCGTTCCCGATGGATATATAAACATAGACCGTGACATAACCGTCAATGCGGAAAACTATCTTACGGTTTTAAGAGATGCCGTAAAAAAAGCCGTAATAAATTCGGCAAATGACGAAAATCTTTCGGCGAAAGACGGCTTTTATGACGAATGGAAACTTTTGTCCGACAGCGAAAAAAACGCCCTTGCGGAAACCATGGCGGAAGACCTTGTTGATGCACTGATGTATGAATGTGTATATACCGTTTCAAACAATTCCGATTTTATAAGTAATCTGGAAACCGCATTTACGGATTACTGCAATTATCTCTGTGAAAATGACAGCCTTATTTCTCCGTTTGTTTCACAGCTTCAGATGCTTGCATTCACTCACGGTTTTGAAGGCGAAATTAAAGACGAAGCGGCTTATATGTATTCGTATTTTAATAACCTTACTCTTGAATACGGTTTGTTTGCCACTATGGTTTTATCTTTAGCACAAATTAAAACAACCGCAGAGCGAACAAATTACCGTGATATGTGGCAAAATTCTCTTGAACATATTTACAGTGATTTAGATAACTTCATAACGGGCAATAACAATTACTGCTATATTCTCGGCTGTCCGCTTGAATACAGAAATATCGAATTTGATTCACAGGTTTCATTTACCTGCCATTATCCCGTTACGGATAAAGACGACCCCGAATCTCAGCATTATTCTTTCACTTATGAAGAAAACGCTTCCGTCTCAAAAGATTGGACTTTGATTGACAAATCAAAAGTTTACGATAAAAACAATACCGAACTTGTAAACCGGTATCAGAACGAACTTAAGCGGAATATGATTTCTTCCGACGAAATTTCTCTTATATACCGTGTATTTCAATGTGAAAAGAACGGTGAAAATTTTATAGATTATCTTATTAAAAATAATGTTGCTCTGCCGAAAAGCGCACAAAGCACCGAATATCCTTACGGACTTAACCCGAAACTTGTAACAAGCGGATATTCTTCATCGGAACTCAATCTCGGCTCCGGGTTTACACTTACAAATGTAAAAAAATGTTATGACGGATGCGAATATTATTTTAATGAAAAAACCCCCGTTGTTCTTGAAGGCGACCTTCCCGGTGATGATGACTGTTATGTTATTCACGATAAACTGACGGGTAATATGTTTGACCTTTCAAGCGGAAAGTTAAGTTCAAATGCAACCATTACAACAAGAGCATTTTACGGCGAAAACAACTGGTATTGGCGATATGATGAAATATGGGGGCTTTCCACGGGAAAAATGGATATAAGCCACACTTCACATATCATTAAAAATGAAGATAACTATTTCGGTGAACGCTCATATTACATAGACTACAGTGACAGTTTTTCCGCAATAGTAAAAACACAAACGGGAACATACACCGTTCCCGCCGATATTGAATCTTTAGGTGACAATGTTTTCGGCGGCGGAATGATTTCAGACAGTATGACTTTTAACGGAAAGCCGAAAAGCATATCCGAAAAAGCGTTTGCGAATGTCGGAACGGAAGAAAAACGCTGTTTTATAAATGTACCGTCAAGCTGGAGTGATTTTACACTCGGTGAAACATTTTACGGCGGATATTTCGGAAACGCCCGAATTACCGCAGATGCAAACAACGGGAAAAATATGCAGAAAACCGTTACCGTATATAAGGGTATGCCGTGTATGAACGTTCCGTATCCTTTCGGCGAAAAAGCCGTTCCCGAGCACAAGTATTTTGACGGCTGGTCACGCTACCCCAACGGCGTGGTATTAAAAAATCCGAATGTAACGGTTACAGACGGAATGACTTTGTATGCAGTCTGGGAATATGACCACGATTTTGTTCCGTGTGATACCGTACAGCCCACCTGCACGAGTGACGGTCTGACGGGCGGAACCGTTTGCAGTGTATGCGGTGAAACGGGTAAAATCGGAAGAGTTCTGCCGAGACTCGGTCACAATTACGAATTGAATACGGTTACGGGTGAAAGCGTATGTACACGCTGTCACAAAACCTGCATTATGCAAACGGATGTATTCGGTGACTTTGTCGTGACGGGCGAAGATATATACAATACGGTAAGTTTTAACGGTTCCGTTCTTTCGGTTATAAGCGATACTCCGGTTACAATCGCAAATAAATATCGGGAATATCCCACACGGAATACAATACATGTAGGAGACGGCATAAATGCCGATATTACTCTTGCGGGAATAAACATAGAAACATTCCAATCAACAAGACCGCCCGTGTATATAGAGGATTACAGCGGCTCCGATGTGTGTATTACACTTGCCGACGGAACATCAAATATACTTAAAGGTGATAAAAACCACGCCGCTTTACAGGCACGGGGACTTGAGGGTACGCTTAAAATTTACGGGAACGGCTCCCTTACCGCAACGGGCGGAGAAAACGGAGCGGGTATAGGCGGCGGAAATATGACAACGGTAAAAGATATTACCGTTTTAGGCGGAAATATTACCGCAACAGCCGGCAGATATGCCGCAGGTATAGGAAGCGGAAACAACGGCTTTATTAAAAATATTCAAATCACGGGCGGTGTAGTTACCGCTTCTTCCGAAGATGCTCAAAGTTTAGGTAACGGCTGCAGCGACGGTAAATCGGGAAAAGGTATTTCGTGCAGTCTTGTAATCTCAAAAAATGCAAGCGTTAAATTAAGCGATGCCGATGAGATTGAAACACCGATAACCGATGAAAACAACAGATTTGTTTTTCTTAACAAGATTAAAAATCCCGGCGGAAATCCGATTTATATTGATGACGACATTTTCCCGTTTACAGAGCATAACGGCGAAAAAGCGGTTTATGTTTATCTTGATAACGACAGTCATAATATAAAAACAACTCACGCCCGTGAACTCCTTAAATCAAAGGGAAGCGCAGTTGTTGATTACGAAAACGGTTATCTGTACGGCGTGGGTCAGGGTGTTTCTGACTTAAGCGCTTATGTTGCACCGGCAGACGGATATACAATGAGCGTTTTGCCGTCATCACAAAGATGCGGAACAAATACCGTCATCAGTATTATGTTTGAAGATGAAACGGCAGGTAAGTTTACCGTTGTTGTTTCGGGTGATGCAAACGGTGACAGCATTTGCGATGTTCTTGATGTTTCGTTATGCGAAAATGCTTTAAACGGTTTTACTTCTCTTAACGGCGCCTACTTTAAAGCAGTCGATACCGACGGCAGTAACAGTATTGATATTACAGATTATTCGGCAACGGTCAATACGGCGCTTTGTTGAGTAATATTGAAATACAAATAAACAAAATCTAAGGGGAGGTCGCATTTAGCGCAGAACGAAAAACAACATCATTAAAAAAGAATGGCTTTACGGTGATTTAAGCGTTCTCTGAACCGTAAAGCCATTATATTTTTACAGATTTGTCATTTTTTATGTTTTTCTAAGCGTTTTTTCACCCGCTCGGAGTATCAATATACGCCGTCGGGGCGAAGAAAACGCTTTCTGCATCTAAATGCGACAGCCCCTTATGTTTTATTCGTTAAAATACGAAAACTTAATTAAATGTAGTACGATTTTCCGCCGAAAATCTTTTTAAGTAAGTTGCTTATGAACTTAAAGAGTTTCTGTAAAACAGGCATAAGCGAATATTTAAGTACGGGATTTTCGGAAGAATCGGAAAGAAGTTTTGCATTATAAAGCGCAGTGCAGAATTCTTCTTCCGTTTTTACTGCTTCATCTTTTGACCAGGTTCTGTTTGCAAGAAGTTTTACAGAATCATCGTAAGCCGTATCAAGTGCTGTTTTTTCTGCTTCGGACAGAGCATCAAGTTTACCGTTTTCTTTGCACTCGTTATATTTTTTCATATATTTTTCAATATTTCCGAGGTCACGGTACTCATTAAACTGCGGATATCCGCCGTTATTCTCACGGGCATCCGTAATATTTTTGTCTGTCATAAGCTGTACACACATCTCGATAATATCGTTTACAGATGACTGAAGATGTAAGTGACTCTGTCCTTTAATAAACCATGTTCTGTCCGGAAGTGCGCAGGTACCTGCATCAACAATTCCGTCGGGGCTTAAATAAGTTTCATCTATGGCAGGAACATAATCTTCACCGAGAACTTCACCAACATTTGCAAAAGTACCGCCTACGGAAGTGGAAGTTGACTGAATAATATTATCCGCACTGAGGTTGTAATGCTCTACAAGTGCCGGAAGTTCAAGGTCATATCCGCAGACTACGAATATCGTAATGCCTTCCTCGGTGCGTTTCTGCATTGTTGCACCTGCATTTTTCTGAATCTCGTAATAACGGTCTGTTCTTTCTTTAAGAAGTTTATGTTCTTCATCTGAAATATATTTTTCGCTGAGTTCGGGGTAAACTTCAGAAGGAACAAGCGCCCACATAGACTGACAGTTACGAAGAAGTTTTGCAAGGCACTCATTTATTGCTCTTGTCAGCGCTTCTTTAACGAAGTCTGTAAATACCGCTTCGGGAATTACTCTTGCAACGGCATTTCCGAGATATGAATATGCCATATATTCCTCTGCGGCAATGGAAACGATGTTCGGAATAAGTTCGTTATATATAACTTCCGTATTTTCAAGAGTGGAAGAAGCCGACATAAGGTCACTCAAAAGATATGAGCCGTCTGTTGCGGCAGCCGCAAAAACAACTCTGCCGACATCTTCGGGATTGCAGTAATCGGAAAGATAAACATTACCTATAGTACCGCCGAGAGAAATGAATACCATATCAACTTTATCGTGTCCGGTCTGTTCTTTTACCATCTGAACATATTCGTTAAGTGCTTCGGCAGATGAAATGATATCACCGAATGAACTGTATGAGAAATAGTAAGCGTGGTCATAACCGTATTTTTCACAGTAACTCGAAATATCCACCTGACGAAGAATAAAGTCAAGTTCTGTTTTATATTTTGTGGTAGGAAGCGGATTGCCGTTATCGTCTTTGCTGTAGCCTTTTGCATAACCGTAAGATTTTTCGGGCTGTTTTGCACATTCTGCAAGAGAATACCAATATTCGTCAACGGAAACTCCGTTCTTTCTTGTTCCGTCGGGGTTAAAATAGTGGCTTGAAAAACTTTTATCGAGTATTCCGAGAAGAATATCGAAAAGTTCGTCTCTGTCCTGTTTTGCAACAGCGGCGAGAATACTTATCATAGAGTTTTTAATCTCTTCTTTAACGGCAACGGTATCGAACATAAATGTCATATCCATACCTTCTACTATCGGGAAACCGTCGCCCGTCAAAAGGTCGTTACCGTCTTCGTCCTGAACATAAACCTGCGACTGCATAATGCCCGGAACGACAATAACGGGATTGGTTCCGCATTTGCCCTGACATTCCGTTTTACATTCATGATCCCATTCGTGAGTATACTCCGGTACATTTGTTTCTGCAAATACAGGAACAAAACAGCACGCAAAAATACAAACAGAGAGTATAACGCTCATAAACTTTTTGAAATTTTTCATAATAAAAACCTCTTTCGTTTTTACTTTTCTAAAATATACCACTAAATACTGAAAAATGCAAGATATTTTCCCCGACAGTCAATACCATTCGGTCAGATTTCCCGTTTTCATTCGGTCACATTTCCGATTTCCATTCGGTCGGATTTTCGTTTTTCATTCGGTCTGTTTTTAAAAATCGGTTTTAAATCCCGTTATTTACATAATTTAACAGTCCGTTCAGCGACTTTGCTTCTTTTTTAAGATAATCGGGATTATCCTCCGGCATAAATTCCAAAAGGCACCAGTTATCTTTACCTTTTAATTTGCCGAAATATTCCTTCCATTGAGAAACGCCGTCTTCCAGAAAAAGTCTTGAATTATCACTTTTCCAATTAAAAACATGGATATTTGTAAGATACGGCAAAATGTCGTCTAACGCTTTAAGATTATATTCAAAATCTTTTTTCTGATTGGGCTGCCAGAACATTTTTAAATTATCTCTGTTCACTTCTTTTAAAAGATTTACAAAAGAAATTCTGTCATCTGTCAGCGTGTTATTATGACATTCAAAAGCAACCGATATATTTTTTCCTTTTGCCATATCGCATATTGCAGATGTTTCGTTTATAATATTTTCTCTTGTCTCTTTGTCCGTTTCGCCGCTTCCGAGAACACCTGCCCACACTCTTATAACAGGTGCATTCAGTGCGGCTGCACTTTCAAGAACTTTTTTAAATTCACTTTTGTAATTTCCGCCGTATGTTCCCACACGGTAATAAGAGCCGTAAGAAGTAACCGTAAGCCCCGCATTTTCTGTTTTTATTCTTACTTCCTCTGCTTTTTTAACATCACCGGGCAGAATATGGACATCTGCCCCCCATTCTATTCCGCCGAGTCCGTTTTCACTTGCAAGAGCGATAATATCATCACACCCGAGAAAACGGAATGAAACGGAAACAAGACCGCTTTTTAACATTTTTTCACTCCCGTTTAAGCCATGGTTTTAAGCATTTCTTCCGTAACTTCGTATTTTGTTTTTTCACCCGAAAAAAAAGCGAAAAATTCATCTTTCATATATTCGCCCATACGCATTATTTCGTTTCCTGTTGAGCCTGCAATATGAGGAGTTAAAAACACATTTTTCAAATTATACAGTTCACTGTCGCTTTCGGGCGGCTCCGGATAAGTTACATCAAGCACAGCCGCAAATTTTTCGTTTTGTTTTAAGGCGTTTATAAGGTCGTTTTCGTTTACCTGCCTGCCTCTGCCGGTATTTATAAACACACTGTTTTGCGAAATATTGTCGAAGCAGGATTTATTTATCATGCCTGCCGTTTCGTCGTTATTTGCAAGGTGATTTGAAACCACTTTGCATATTTTAAAAAGTTCCGGTAAATCGTTTACTTTTTTAACGCCGAGTTTTTCGGCATCGGCATCACTCATAAACTTATCGAAAACAAACACATTCAGTTTGTAGTTTTTAAGCATTTTTATTACAAGTTTTCCTATCATACCGGCACCGATGATACCCACATTTGCATTATAATTGCCCGTATATTCTTTATAGATATCGTGATTTTTCCAACCGCTTCCCGTACCGTTGCAAAGTGAAGTAAAAAAGCCTTTATTTGCTAAAATAATTTCCGAAACCGTTATTTCCGCAACGGGAACGGCGTTTGCTCCCCATGCGGAAAAAATCTTTACCCCGTTTTTCAAAAACGGCTCGGCAAAATATTTTACCGTACCTGCCGCATAAAAAACAGCTTTAAGTGACGGAAAAATTCTTTTAACTTTCTCCTCTGTAAGCATTGCCATTCCCCATGTGGAAAAAATATATTCGGTTTGTGCCAATTCGTTTTCCGGAATATCGCAGTTTTCAAACCGTTCTGCTTCTAAACACTCTCCTGAAAAATCAAGTTTTTCATAAAGAAACCTTTTTACTTCATCCGAATATGCATCATTTATTTTTTCTTGTGTTCCTATAAAAACCGCCTTTGGCTTTTTCATAACAAATCTCTTTTCTGTATTTTTTACGATTATATCATTATATAAATAAACTTGCAATTAAATTTAATATGGCTTACAATATCCGTATAAAAAACAAAGGGTGATTTTATGCTTAAATATATTACGGAAAAAGAAGCCGGAATAATTCCCGGCTCCTCCGAAAAATTTATTACCGAACTTGTAAAAAGAAATGTAAATCTTCATTCTGTTATGCTTCTTCGCCACGGTGATGTTTTTTTCAGTGAATATCAAAAAAATTTTCCGAAAGATTTTAAACACCGCCTTTATTCCGTAAGCAAAACTTATGTTTCCGCTTCCGTAGGAGTTGCAATAGGCGAGGGATATTTTTCTCTTGACAGTAAAATCTGCGAATTTTTCAAAGACAAACTCCCCGAAAATCCTCACCCGTATATAAAAAATCTTACGGTTAAAGACTGCCTTATTATGGCAACTCCTTTTGACCGCACCCCGTACCGCAACGAGCATAAAGACTGGGTATATGACTTTTTCAATGCAACGCCTACACACAGGGGCGGCTCTATATTCAACTATGATACAGGCGCCTCTCTTGTGCTTGATGACCTTGTAAAAAGAACAACGGGCAAAGATTTTAACGAATATCTTTATGAAAAAGTACTTAAATATATAGGATATAAAGAAATTCCCGAATGTGTGGAAGCGCCCGACGGTGTAAAATGGGGCGGAAGCGGTATGCTTTGCACAACCGAAGAATTTGCCCGCTTTGCAAGACTTCTTATGAAAAACGGAAAAAGCGATGACGGAAAACAACTTATACCGGAACGGTATGTTAAAGAAATGCTTTCAAAACAAATCGGAAATAACGAAGACAATGCACGGAATTATTTCAGAGGGTACGGCTACGGCTATCAGACCTGGATGATAAAGGACGGCTGGGCCATGCTCGGTATGGGAAATCAACTTGCTTTCTGCTTCCCGAAAGAAGATGTTATATTTATCTGTACGGGCGACGATCAGGGCAACCTTTATGCACGCAATTACATAATCGAATTTTTATTTACATATATATTAAATCAGTTAAAAGAGCAGGAAGAAGAAAAAACACTTTCGCTTTGTCTGCCCGTTCCCTGCGGTAATAATTTCTCTGAAATACAAGAAAAAATAAACGGTGTAAAATATAAATTAGAAAAAAACAACTCCGGTTTTGAAAATGTATCTTTTGATTTTACGGATGATTATTGCAAAATGACTCTTGTTACGGGAAATGATGCAAAAGAAATTATGTTCGGCATGGGATATTACAGGGAGTTTTCGTTCCCCGAAAAGAATTATTCCGGCAAAAGAATTAACACCCCTCTCGGCAGAGGATACAGAAGTTTTGCCGCCGCCGACTGGGATATGCCCGATTTACTCGTTGTAAAATGCTATGCCGCAGATATGTATTTCGGAGTTTTCACGCTCAATATACGGTTTAACGAAAACAATATAGATATGCACTTCACAAAAACCGCCGAATGGTTTTTTAATGAATACGAAGGATTTTTAACCGGCAGAAAAGAATAATTCCGTTAACAATCGAATTTGTTGTAGCTTATTTTATTCAAAAAACATATTTACAAAACAAAAAATACGGTTTTGAAAAGCAAACTCACTTTTCAAAACCGTATTTTATTTATAAAGCGCTGTTGTTTCTTCGGTTTAATACATTCCGCCGCCCTGGGCTGCCGCCATTGCCGCCGCATTTGCGGCTGCATCTGCCGCCGGGTCGGGTTTATCTGTTACAAGGCTTTCCGTTGTAAGAACCATGGAAGCAACGCTTGAAGCGTTCTGTAATGCAGAGCGTGTAACCTTTGTCGGGTCAAGAATGCCGGCTTTTGCCATATCGGTATATTCTTCCGTAGCAAAGTTAAAACCGTAGCCTTTTTTGCCGGAACGGAGAATACCGTCAATTATTACGGAACCTTCAAGACCTGCATTTTCGGCAATCTGACGAACAGGCTCTTCTATTCCCTTAAGAACTATCTTTGCACCTGTTTTAACATCAATGTCCTCTAATGTTTCGATGAATTTTTTAAGATTCGGTATAGCATTAAGAAGTGCTACGCCGCCGCCTGCAACATAACCCTCTTCAACTGCGGCTTTTGTTGCGGCAAGAGCATCTTCTATACGGAGTTTCATCTCTTTCATTTCCGTTTCGGTTGCCGCACCTACACGGATAACAGCAACACCGCCGGAAAGTTTTGCAAGTCTTTCCTGGAGTTTTTCACGGTCAAAGTCGGAAGTTGTTGTTTCAATCTGCGATTTAATCTGTGCAACACGGGCTTTAATTTCGTTATTGTCGCCCGCACCGTCAACAATGATTGTGTTTTCTTTCTGAATTTTAACCTGTCTTGCTCTGCCGAGTTGTGAAACATCGGCGTCTTTGAGTTCAAGACCGAGTTCCTCTGTGATAACCTCGCCACCTGTAAGGATTGCTATATCACGAAGCATTTCTTTTCTTGTGTCACCGAAGCCGGGAGCCTTAACACCCACGCAGGTGAATGTTCCGCGGTGCTTATTTACAAGCATGGTTGCAAGTGCTTCACCCTCTATATCTTCCCAAGCTATAACAAGCTTTTTGCCTGCCTGAACGATTTTTTCAAGAAGCGGTAAAATCTCCTGAATGGAAGAAATCTTTTTATCGGTTATAAGGATATAGGCATCGTCAATAACAGCTTCCATTTTGTCGGTATC
>JAZUHA010000423.1:0-12327 GCA_045641485.1 Acutalibacteraceae bacterium | reverse complement strand
ATTCCGATATACAATAAAGAGTCTTTTATCCGTAAATGTCTTCAGTCACTTGTTTTGCAGAATGTTTCTTATAATGATTATGAAATCATTTGTGTTAATGACGGTTCAACGGATTGCTCACAACTGATAATCAATGAGTTTGTTAACAAGTACCCGAATATTGTTTCGATTGAGAAGAAAAACGGAGGGGTAAGTTCAGCCAGAAATGTTGGAATAGAATATGCTTTGGGTGACTATATTTGGTTTGTTGACCCGGATGACTATATATCAGAAAATTGTTTGACCAGTGTTCTTGAATTACTCGAAAATGGATATGATCGCATTCGTTTGGGATTTGTTAAGATTAAATTGAACAAAATTGACGAAAAGTTCGCATTTGCCGATGGAACTGTATGGGGGAGCATTTTTAATAAAAAGATAATAAATGAATATAACATTAGATTTGATGAAAATATATCTCACACGGAGGACACTTTATTCGTTCTGAATTATATTATTCATGAAAATAATGTGACGGAATTAAAAAAGTTGTGTTATTATTACCGAATAAATGAGCAGTCACTAACATATCATAAATCACCGGATTCACATAAACGAAAAACAAAATCTTATATTTTGTCAGCAATTCAAATTAAAGAATTGATAGATAATTATGATGTTTCATATGGTTGTTCAAAAGATTATCTTGTTACCCATTTTTTGTTTGTTTTACGTCCGGCTTTAGAAAGTATTTCCAATTATTCACTGTTTAAAGCCGTAACATATTTAAAAATGTTAAAAAGCGGAAACGCTTTTCCATTTAAAATACCGGAGTATTATACCCATACATTACAGGAAGACATACAAAAAATAGGCAAAAAGAAACCGGTTAGTTTTTTGTGTTGCAGATCCAATACACGAATTGGATTTTTTATGCTTTATATGTATTACTTACCGGATAGAGTTAAAAATTATGTTAAGAATGTTTTCGATAAATTAAAAAATTGATAGGAGATAATTTATGCTTAAAGATGAACTGACTGTTTTATTAAATACTTGTGATGCTTATTCGGATTGCTGGTATCCGTTTTTTAAACTTTGGTACGATTTTTTTCCGGATCATTCACTGAAAATTATTTTAAACACAGAAAGCAAAACTTTCAGTTTTGAAGGGCTTAATATTGAATGTTATCAATTATACAAACCCGGAGAAAGACCGAAATTCGGTGAGCAGATGAATGCGCACATAGAAAAAATAAATACTCCGTTTGTTTTGACAATGCTTGACGATTTTTTCCTTAACACACCTGTCGATATTTCAAGAATTGAACAGTGTGTTGAGTGGCTGAAGAAAGATAAAAATGCAGCACAATTTTATTTTACCAATGTTGTGGATGATATGAATTCTGTTTCGGAAAAATTCCCCGGATTTTCAAAAAAAGATAAGGTTTCTCCGTATAAAATAAACACAATGGGTGCTGTATGGAAAAAAGAAAAACTTCTTGAGTACTCTATTTCCTGTGCATCGCCGTGGGAATGGGAGTATTACGGAACAATTCGCTCTTTTTTTGCTGACGATGAATTTTATGCTTGCAGTAAAGATACAACTCCCATTATGAATTACAAAATTTTGTCTCCGGATTATAAAAAACTAAACTTTCCTCAACTATGGGGAATAGTGCGCGGGAAATGGGTTGTTGAATCTGTTGATGAATTGTTTAAGTCACACGGTATAGTTGTTGATTACAATCAAAGGGGAGTTTTTGATGCAGATGTACTGAAAGAGAACATGAGTTCAAAACTCACTGCTTCCTTAATTGAACTTGTCGGTGAAAAAACAGCGAAAGATATCGAAAAATATGAAAAATTGAAAAGAATAAAGAAATTACTTCATTTAAAGTATTATCCGGATTACACTCAATATTGCAGAGCCGGATTCGGGCTGTCGGCAATATTAAAGTAAGATAAATATATTGTAAAACCTTTATTTTTAGTCGAATTAAGTCGAAAACATAAAATAATCACAATATTTTATGAAAAAAGATGAATTTATTGTTGATAAATGTTTTTGAACGGTGATATAATCCCCACAATTTATAAGGCGGGTGAGTTCTTGAAAAACATAAAAGTATTGGTTACCGATGATAACAGCAAAGAAATATTTGATACCGGAAAACTTTTGAGGGAAAGCGGAATGTTTGTGCGTATCTGTCCGAGAGACGGCAGAGCAATCCTTGAATGTTTTATGAAATATTTGCCCGATGTTGTTATATTGGACGCATTTCCGGAAACGCTTGATGCCGACGGCATTATAAAAAGAATGTGTTTAAGATGCGGTGACAAAAAACCGCTGATAATTCTTACGTCGTCTTATTGTAATGACCGTATGGCAAATGAATATTTTAATGACGGCGCCGACATAATTTTCAAAAAGCCTTTAGTGTCCGAAAATGTCTTTAATTCGATTTGTAAAAATTTCAATCTGCAAACAACCTGCACTGTTCCGAAATATACATTTGATGTAAATGCTTTTTCTTACGGTGAACTTTATACGGCGGTAGGAGAAACGCTTATAGATGCGGGATTTTCGCCTAAATATCTCGGTTACAAATACCTTAAAGAAGCACTTGTTCTTATTTTAAATCACCCTGAATACGAAAGAAGCCTTTCAAAAAATCTGTATCCCGTAATAGCCGAACGGTACAAAGTAACTGCGTCTTCCGTGGAAAAGAATATAAGAAGTTCTATAGAAGTGGCTTTTAAAAGGAAAAGCGAAACCAGATATTTTTATTATTTTTCCTATAATAAAAGAAAGCCGTCTAACGCCGAGGCGCTGAATTTACTCTCGGAACATATTAAAACAAAGAAATCCGTACCCGTTAAGTGCGAAAGTTTTGTGCGATAATCCGATAAGTTTGAAAAAACACTTGACTTGCAAAAAAAATACTGATATAATCTGTAACTGTCGCAGTATGTGCGGCGTTATTCCTTGCTCCGAAATATTTAACGGAGCCTAATGTCCGGAAGGAGGTGCAAACGATGTCAGTTAATTACGAAACCGTAGTAGTTTATTCACTTAAAAACGGTGAAGAGGCTGCTAAAGAACTTGCAGAAAAGTTCAAAGGTATGATGGAAGCAAACGGAACAGTTGACAGCGTTGACGAATGGGGTAAGCGCAGACTTGCATATCCCATCAACGACGAAGAAGACGGTTATTATGTTCTTTATAACCATCAGTGCGAGGCGGAATACCCCGCAGAACTCGACCGTGTGTTCAGAATCACAGACGGTGTTCTTCGTTCTCTTATCATTAAAAAATAAGAAACTACTTACTTTATGAAAGGAAAAGGTACGGCGATTTGGTCGTATTTTGTTTGAATTATGCTTAATTGTGCTGTTATTATGGGCAGACTTACTGCCGATCCCGAACTTCGCCAGACTCCGTCAGGCGTTTCGGTAACAAGGTTTTCCGTTGCGGTTGACCGCGGATATGTTAAGCAGGGTGCAGAGCGTCAGACAGATTTTATTGATGTCCTTTGCTGGCGTCAGACCGCAGAATTTGTTTGCAAATACTTCGGCAAGGGCTCTATGATTGCCGTTCAGGGTTCTATTCAGACCGGCTCTTATGAGGATAAAAACGGCGTTAAAAGAAGAACTTTTGAGATTGTTGCCGATAATGTAAGTTTTTGCGGCTCAAAAAATGAAACCGGCGCCGTAAGACCCGCAGTAGCCAATGAAGCACCGGCAGCCTTTTCCAACGGCGGACTTGACGACTTCCAAGCATCGGAAGACGATGACGATTTGCCGTTCTGATTAAATTAAATTACTACAAAATTTTACAGGAGGAAACTGATTATGGCATACGATAAAGCCGATAAAGGTGATCGCCGCCCCAATAAAAAGGGCCGCAAGAAAGTTTGTGCTTTTTGCGTAGAAAAGGTTGAAACCATTGATTATAAAGATGCTGCAAAACTTCGCCGTTATACATCCGAGAGAGCAAAAATTCTTCCCCGCCGTGTAACAGGTACTTGCGCATATCATCAGAGAGAACTTACAACTGCTATAAAGAGAGCAAGACATATCGCTCTTCTTCCCTATTCGGCAGACTGATCTGACTGTCTTATTTGGGTCAGAAAGTGCTTTTTTGCCCTCTCGGAGTACCTTTATACGCCGTCGGGGCAAAGAAACCACTTTCTGCCACCAAATCCGACAGTCAGATGTTTTTTGTTTCCGGTTTTCAGCGAGAATATTTTAATTGATAATTTCGGGGCACAATGCCTATTATATAAAAACCCTTACGGATTTTAATAAAAAATCAACCGGTTTATTATTCTTTGTTTTAAAGAATGATAAACCGGTTGATTAATTCATAATGCACAATTCATAATGCATAATGTCGGGGCACTGCGTGCCGATTATATTTAATTGTTTATACAATTAGTTTTTTTACTTAATCGTATTAGTAAAGTAAATATCGGAGAATAAACTAGCGGGTATTCAGGCTAAAAACTAAATTCTAAAAACTAAAAACTATCTTTAATGTCTCCCGCTTTTTTAAGGCAGATTTTAGAAACGGCGGGACCTACAAGTTCATAAACAAGTGTGCCGCAAAGAATTATAGCACGTATTTCTTTTGCATATTGCGGAACAACACTTGCGGCGGCAAGCGAAAGACCTATTGCCACACCTGCCTGCGGTATAAGCGCGGGACCGAGATATTTTTTAACGGTTTTATCCGCTTTGCAGACTACTCCGCCCAATGAAGCGCCGAATATTTTTCCGAATACACGGAAGAGAATGTAAATCACTCCGGCAACGCCGACAGACGGAAGTACGGAAAGTTTTAAATCCGCACCCGAAGCGACGAAGAACAGCATAAATATCGGCGGTGTTATTTTATCGGAAAGATCCATAATTTCGTCAACATCCTGCGAGAAGTTCGCAATGATTGCGCCCATTGACATACAAAACAGAAGTGACGAAAAACCGCACAGTTTTGAAAGCCCCGTGCCGGCAAAAATGAATGCTATAATAAGCGAAAGTCTGTTTCCGCTTTTTTTAAAATATTTAAGCGGTGCAAGGAATATAAAGCCGAGTAAAGCGCCGACGATTAAAGCGCCGAAAATTTCAATAACAGGCGGCAAAACGGTTTCTTTAAAAGATGTACCTTTTCCGGAAATACCGGAGGCTATCGCTATGGAGAGTGAATACATAATAAGTGCGGTTGCATCATCAATGGCGACAACGGAAAGAAGCGTTTCCGTCAAAGTACCTTTTGCTTTGTACTGTTTAATTACCATAATTGTTGCAGCCGGTGCGGTCGCCGCGGCTATTGAGCCGAGTACAAGCGAAAATGTGATTGAAAATCCCGCAATGAGTAATGCGGTAACAACAAAAACAACTGCAAAAAGCGATTCAAAACAGGCGATTACAATGGGTGTTACGCCGACTCTTTTAAAATAGTTTATCTTAAATTCGTTACCTATCGAAAATGCTATAAATCCGAGTGCGGCATCTGAAATAATGCCGATATCGTCTAAAAAACCGTCGGACAGAAGACCGAGAACGCTCGGACCTAAAATAAGACCTGCCACAAGATAACCGGTAACATTCGGCAACTTGATTTTTTTTACAAGCCTGCCCATTGCCATGCCGAAAAAAATCATAACGGCAAGGAGCAGGAATGTATTTAATTCAATGCTTTTCAACATCAGTCTTTAATTCCCTCCAGATAATCAAGAGGGAGTGTGAAGATAATACCCGTATCGGGCTTATCGAGACCGCCCGTTACTCTGTTTACGATTTCCGAAATTTCTTTTACTTTTTCTTCCTTTGTCACCATAAATATCGTTTTATTTTCTTTATGAGACGGGTTTAAAAGGCTTCTTAACGAAGCACGGAAACGAAAATCAAAGTCTTCACGGTCGGAAAGTTCCTGCATCATACCCTTGCTGTCTATAATGGTTGCGCCGTAAATATGATTTTCCGAAAATTGCTCAAGAATTTTTTCGAGACATTCCGTTTTGTTTAAAACAATGATAAGTAATTTCATTTAAAAGCTTCCTTTAAAAATTAAGAGTTGCCGATTTTTCAATTTCAAGACCCTTTGTGTAATTTTCCATAAATGCGTTAAAACTCTCAACTTCTTTGCTGTCGGGCTCAACGGTACTCATTTTCTGTGAATTGAAAACTTTTTCGTTAAGGAACTCGGAAAGTGAGAGACCGTCTTTTCTTATCATATACGAAGCAAGCACGGCAATACCCCATGCACCGCCCTCTGCGGCTGTTTCCATAACGGAAACGGGAGCATTCATAACTGCGGCAAGAACATTCTGACCGATAAGCGGAGTTTTGAAAAATCCGCCGTGACCGAGGATTCTGTCAATTCCGACGCTTTCGTTTTCCTGCAAAATGTTAAGACCCGTTTTAATTGCACCGAAAGCGGTGTAAAGCTGAACTTTCATAAAGTTTGCAAGAGAAAATTTTGCGTCCGATTTTCTTACGAGAAGCGGTCTGCCGCTTTCAAATCCCGTAATATGTTCGCCCGAGAAATAGTTATATGAAAGTATGCCGCCGCAGTCTGCATCTGCCTCGGCGCTCTTTGTGAACAATGCATTAAATACATCGCCTGCATTTAACTTGTTGCCCATAAGTTCCGAAAATTCCATAAAGAGATATGTCCAGGCGTTAATGTCGGAAGTGCAGTTGTTGCAGTGTACCATTGCAACGGGGTCGCCTGCCGGAGTAGTTACCATATCAATTTCACGGTACATTTTGGAAAGTGCTTTTTCAAGAACTATCATAAGGAAAACGGAAGTACCTGCGGAAACATTACCCGTGCGAATACCTACGCTGTTTGTGGCAACCATACCCGTACCTGCATCGCCTTCGGGCGGGCAAAGCGGAATACCCGGGAGAAGGTCGCCTTCCTCATCTAAAAGAGAAGCGCCTTTTTGCGTAAGCGTACCTGCGTTATCGCCTGCGCAAAGTACTTTCGGAAGGATATTACCGAGTTTTTGAGAAAAACCGTGTTTTTCTGCGAGTTTATCAAAAATTGTGATTTTCTCTTTATCAAAATCGTGAGTTTTTTCATCTATGGGGAACATACCCGATGCTTCACCTATACCGAGAACTTTTTCACCCGTCAAAAGAAGATGAATAAATCCCGCAAGAGTTGTGAAAAATCTGATGTCATCTATGTGTTCCTCTTTGTTGAGAATTGCTCTGTAAAGGTGCGCAACACTCCAGCGCTGGGGAATGTTGAAATTAAAACTTTCGGAAAGTTCATCTGCGGCTTCAAGAGTAATTGTGTTTCTCCATGTTCTGAAAGGAACAAGAAGATTGTTATTTTCGTCAAAGGGCATATAGCCGTGCATCATACCGCTTATGCCTATTGCCGCAAAACTTTTAAGCGTAACGCCGTATTTCTCCTTAACATTCTTTTTAAGATTGCCGTAACAACCCTTTAAGCCGTCATAAATCTCGGTAAGAGAATAAGTCCATATATTGTCAACAAAACTGTTTTCCCAGTCGTAACTTCCGGAGGCTACCGGAGCATTCTGCTCGTCAACAATAACCGCCTTAATTCTTGTTGAACCGAATTCGATTCCCAAAACGGCTTTGCCGGTTTCAAGTAATTCTTTTGTATCCATATAAATTCCCTCTTTCTGTATAGTTTTATTAATTTCTGTAATTTTATCATTGAGGGGAAAAAATGTCAATCTCGGAATACCTGAAAATAACAGTATATGCAAAGATTTCTAAAGTTTTACAATTTTAATAAGAAATGTTACACAAAAGCAAAAGGAAATTGTGAATAAAATGTGAAAAGTGACGAATTTGCCTAAAAGGTGTTTATTTTTTATATAAGGTGTGATAACATACAAGGTGTATGAATTTATTTTATTTGAGGAAGGGTGATTGTCTTGAAGAAAACACGAAAAATTTTCTCCGCATTGCTTGTTGTGTGTTTACTTATCTGCGGTATTCCGTACAGCACGGCAATGGGTCTTGACAGTGATGAGGGTTTTCACAACGGAGATGTCTCTTATGTAAGAACGAAAGATGATTTGGGTTGGCTCAATATTAACCTTGACTATATCGAGTATCAGTTTGTACAGTCAAAAGACAACCAGAAGTTCAAATTTACGCAAACCGTTAATTTTCAGAAAACAAGCGGTTTAAGATATGCGGCAGGTCAGTATTTTAAACTTTATACCGGGGATTTGTCGGAAGTTTCCGGTCCCAAAACCGGTCAGTATCCGGCAAGTGTAACCGAAAATCCGACAAATGAGTTTATAAATACATACGGTGCATCATTCGATTATACCGCAACTAAAAAGTATTCTCAGGAAGAGGAAAACTTCCCCAACGGAGCGTTCGGCTTTAAGGGCAGTATTGTGGATGTAGGCGGCTGTCCGAACTACGGCTGGGATATGGATGTTACATTTAACGGTCAGGGAACGGAAAGAGGCGGTTTTGAAACCGGTTTTTGCAGAGAACTTTACTGGATTTACGCCGATATCGAAAGTAATAATGAATCTTCCAAAACACACAGATATTTAAGAATTTTAACAAAAGTTTCCGTAACGGATATTCGTGATATTCTTGATCTTGTAGACGATGTAAACGCTAAATTAAGAGATTCCTCGATAAGTGATAAATTAAAGGAAAATCTTCGTGCCGTTCTCGGTACCATACCGGCAGATCTTCTTGACGGAACAAAGTATTATCCGCAAAGCGTTGTTGACGGCTATTATGAAAATTTGGCTTCCGTTGCCGATAATATTGCGGATTATTCGGAATATGACACGGCTTACAGACGGGCGCACTACCTTGCCTGTGACAGTGTAAACACTGACCATTATACAAAAGAAAGTCTGGAAGCTTTTACAGCAAGAATAGATGAAATAAACAGCGGTTTAAACAGAAATCTCGGTGATACCGATACCGGCAATGCCATTGTTGCAAAAGCTGCGCAGGATATTAACGATGCTTACAAACTTCTCGTAAATCAGGATTCCGCTTCTTCGGGTTCTTATGAACTTTACGGTACTACGAAAGTTGTGGTTGTGGGCATAAGTTACTATACGATGAATCCGAGTGATAATTTCGGAAATACAGGCTACGGCAACAGCTTTTTGTATGCGTTTTTAAATAATACCGAGCATAATTTTATGCAGCTTACAGACGGCGAAAGAATGTCTTTCAGTCAGACTCTGACCGCATTCAGAAATATAAAAATGCGTGATGATGTCTTAAAATTAAGAGATTTTGATTTCGATTATACCAATCCGGATGAGAATTGTACCAAGGAAAATCACAGCGGATTTGTTCCGGCAATTTCATCTAACACCACAAAATTATTCACAGACAGACTTGACGGTTCCGTATATAACGGTTCAAAACTTACAAGTTGGGTTTATAACAAGAATTTTGATACAACCGAGTTGTATGAGAAATATCCGTCTCCCGACCAGTATCAGAAAGATAAATTCACGGTAGGTCCGAACAATCTTGTTTGCGATGACGGAACAATTCTTACAAACAAAGATCAGGCAGACGGGAAAATCGGTATATCGAACGGTTCTTATTCCGTTTATTCGGCAGATTCAAATTTGATTTTCTACGGAAACGATTACAGCGGAAGCAACAATACCTCAACTTCAAAAGGTAATTATTCGCTTAATTTCCAACAGGCTTTAACATGGTCTTACAGAGACAGTATTCTTGCCGAATACACAGACAGACATGTTCATATCGGAAGTACGGTAAATGTTACCGACTGCCGTGATTTCTTAAACGATTACTACGATGCAAGATATTTTTACGACAGCCTCGGCGGAACAAACGGCGGTTACACAAATTCTTCCGTAAGTAATCTTTGGAATACCGTTCTTGATACAAGCGAAACCGCAACCGGTACGGTTTATAAAACTCAGGCTGTTGTCGATGCAGAGGAAAAAGCACTCGAAGAAGCTTTAGCCGGCGTTGAACTTCTCGGTGATTACAGCGGTTATAACGAAGCGTACGCCCAGGCTCTTTCGCTTATAAACGCAGGCAACGAAGACGAAGAAATTACACCTGCGGCATTCAGCGAATTTATTGACACGGTTGAAAAACTGAATGATGAACTGAACAGAGATTTGGGTGTAAGCAACCAGGCTGTTATAGATAAAGCATCAGAGGATATGTATTCGGCAATAGAAAAAATGCAGAAATCATTAAGCAACCTTGAGTATATCGAACTTTTGTTAAAAGATGATTCCGATTTGAAAATTGACCGTACACAGACAGTTGCTCCCGTTGACGTTATTATCCTTAACGAGAATGAAGCGGTTGTTGATGATTTGACAAAACAGTTCAAAAACAATTCACTTTGCTTAAAGTTTTTCACTTGTGAAAATAATGAAATAGTCGATAAGACAAAAAAAGTGGGTACGGCAGGTACGATAAGACTTTATAATAAGGATACCGAAGAACTTCTTGATACGGTTTATGTTATTATGCTCGGCGATGTTAACGGTGATGCTCTGGTTAATGATGACGATATGGATATTGCCGTAGATGCGGGGCTTAGTGGTGATAACTATCCCAACAGACTTTTCTTTATTGCAAATGACATGTGCAGTGACGGTGTTCTTGATGTTATTGATGTCTGCAGTCTTTCACTTTTGAAAAATAAATAAGTTTCTTTGGGCATTTTGCCGTTTTTCGGTTGAAAAAATGTTATGAGCGTTGTTTGATTATACAAAACAGCGCTCTTTTTTAAAAAACTATTTACTTTAGCACAGTGGTGTGTTAAAATATTAACATATTAGGTTGATTGACTGAAAAGGTTACGGAGGTATTTTTATGAAAAAGAAAATTTTGGCATTGGTATTGTGTTTGGCACTTATTGCAGGTATTGTTGCGGTATTTTCTTCCTGCGGGACAAAACCGGCAGAAGAAAACAACCCGGCACAGACTGAAAGTGACCTTGAATATGTTAAGGCTAAAGGTAAACTTGTTGTAGGCATCACTGATTTCGCTCCTATGGATTATAAGGAAAAGGACAGCGATAAGTGGGTAGGTTTTGATGCCGATATGGCAAGAGCATTTGCAGAGAGTCTCGGCGTTGAGGCTGAATTTGTTGAAATTGAATGGGACAACAAAGTTCTTGAACTTGACGGTAAATCAATTGACTGCGTATGGAACGGTATGACACTTGATGACGAAGTTACAGCCGCTATGGATTGCTCAAATCCCTATTGCAACAACCAGCAGATAGTTATTGTTAATGCAGGCGTTGCCGACAAATATCAGAAGGTTGAGGCTTGTAAAGAACTTAAATTTGCGGCAGAATCCGGTTCTGCCGGTGAAAAAGCTGCAAAAGCAAACGGCTTTGATGTTACACCCGTTAAAGATCAGGCAACGGCAGTTGAGGAAGTTGCCGCAGGTACATGCGATGCAGCGGTTATAGATTCACTTATGGCAGCCGCTATGGTAGGTCCCGGCACGGGATTTGATAAACTTACATATACGGTAGGTCTTACAACGGAAAAATACGGCGTTGGTTTCAGAAAAGGCTCCGATATGAAAAACGCTCTCAACGATTTCTTCGCTGCTTCTCTTGCAGACGGTTCTATGGAAAAAGTTGCCGAAACTTACGGCGTTCAGGCGGCACTTATTAAATAATCTTCTGATCTTCATTCATAAATATTTTTGCGGCACCAGGCAGAGGGCTTCCCGAAAGCTCTCTGTTTTGGTGTTCACTGAATTTATAAAACTTTGAAAGGGAAACGGTACATATTACGGTTTTGATTTGGCTGATTTGTACCGTGAATAGGTTATGACTTTTCAGAATATAATCGAGCAGTTTCCGACTGTGTTTGCTTCGCTTAATGTCGGATTTATACAGACTTTAAAACTGTTCGCCGTTACACTCCTCGGTGCTCTTCCGCTGGGGCTTATAATTTCACTCGGCTCACTTTCAAAATTTAAGCCGCTGTCATCTTTTACAAAAACCGTTGTCTGGATAATAAGGGGTACTCCTCTTATGATTCAGCTTCTTATAATTTATTATTTCCCCGGTCTTGTGTTTCACAATCCAGTATGGGGGAGTGGTGAAGACGGCAGATTTTTGGCGGCGGCGGTTGCATTTGTGTTTAACTATGCATGCTATTTTTCGGAAATATTCAGGGGAGGAATACAAAGCGTACCCAAAGGTCAGTCAGAGGCGGGACAGGTACTCGGTCTTTCAAAATCTCAGATTTTTTTCAAAATTACGCTTTTGCAGATGATAAAGCATATTGTTCCGCCCATGTCAAATGAAATAATAACGCTTGTAAAAGATACTTCTCTTGCACG
>JAZUHA010000422.1:0-3452 GCA_045641485.1 Acutalibacteraceae bacterium | reverse complement strand
GGCAGAACTCATCAGATAAGAGTTCATTTTAAAAGCATCGGCGCACCGCTTTCGGGTGACGATATGTACGGTGCCGAAACAACAGAATACTTAAAACGCCCTGCTTTACATTGCAGTGAAATATATTTTACTCACCCGACTACCGGTAAAGAGATGCACTTTTGTATTCCTTTGCCGGAGGATATAAAAAAAGAATTATAAACCTTAGGAGGTCAATTATGCACACAGAAAACCCCCGTGTATTAAAAAATCTTATAGAACAACTGCCGCCTTATATTATTGAGGACAGTATAAGTATCCCTAATTGGCATACTTATACAGGTGTTCACACAGAGCCCGGCAAAATCGAACTTGACGGCACTCCCCCGAGAGAAATGACGTTCGGCGACCACTGGTTTGCGGGATATGACGAAACAAGATATTTTGAAGCAACCGTAAGGGTACCGGATAATTTTAATGGCAGAACCGTTCGTCTTGCCGTAGATTTCGGCGGCGAAGCCATTGTCAGAATAAACAATAAAATCGTCGGTGCCGTTTCATCACGTGAGAACTGCGGTTGGGTAGGCAGAAACGATATACTTTTTAAAGATAAATTCAAAGGCGGAGAAGAACTTTTCATTCAGGTAGAGGGTACCGTAGACAGTGCCGGTTTCTGCACAGATGCAATAAACGGTAAAAAGGGAATGGAATACACCGTTAAAGTCGCAGAACTTGACCTTATAAATGACGAAGCCGAGGGCATATACTACGATTTGATGTGCGCTTTTGAAATATACGAAAAATCAGAGGACAGATATGTTGCAAAAAGATTATATAATATAATCGACAGCGCAATTCATATACTTGACTTTGATTTCGGCAAAGAAAGATATTACGGCACAATCTCCGCCGCACACGATTATTTTTGGGCGCAGGTTGCAAAAATCAATTCCGCAACTCCCGGCGAAGTTATTTTGGCAGGTCACAGCCATCTTGATGTTGCATGGCTTTGGACTGTTAAGGAAATTTACAGAAAAACCGCAAGAACATTTTCAAATAACCTTGCTCTTCTTGATAATTACCCCGATTTTCATTTTACGCAAAGTCAGGCTGTAATTTATGACTTTATGAAAAACAAATACCCCGATATTTTTGAACGGGTAAAAGAATATGTTAAAGACGGCAGATGGGAAATAATCGGCAATACCTGGGTTGAAGCCGATACTAACCTCGCATCGGGCGAAAGCCTTATCCGCCAACTTCTTTACGGCAGAGAATTTTTCCTTAAGGAGTTCGGCGTTTCGTCAGATACATACTGGCTTCCGGACTGCTTCGGCTTTACCGCCGCCTTACCGCAGATAATCAAAAAATCGGGTATGAAGTACTTTATCACTTCAAAACTTCAGTATAACGATACAAACGAATTCCCGCTTTCCGTATTCAAATGGCGCTCTCACTCCGGTGACGAAGTTTTAGCATATATGCAAAAGGTTCACTATGAGGGCGATGCAGATGCAAATTATATTATAAGAACACGCTCCACAAACAGACAGAACGACCTTGTGGATGCTTCTATGGGTATGTTCGGCTACGGTGACGGCGGCGGCGGATGCACCTACAATATGGTAGAGAGAATACGCCGTTTTGAAAAACTTCCCGGCGTTCCCAAAACAAGAGAAGGCAGGGCATCGGACTTCTTTAAAGAAGTTGAAAAAGGCAAAGACGAACTTCCCGTCTGGGACGGTGAAATGTATTACGAAAATCACCGAGGTACATTCACAAGCCAGGCATTTATCAAAAAGAACAACCGTTTCGGTGAATTTATGCTCCGCAATGCGGAATTTCTCGGCATAATCTCGGGCAAATACAACAAAGAACAGCTTGAAAAAGCATGGAAACTTCTTCTTATAAATCAGTTCCACGATATTCTTCCCGGCACCTCAATCCACGAGGCTATAGAGAATACAAGAAAAGAATACGGCGAACTCAAAGTTATGGGTAATGAACTTATAAAAACAAGTATTGATGTTTTAAACGAGAACGCCGCAAACGGTAAATCAATAGTTGTATGGAACTTCGGTTCTCACGAAGTAAGCGATGTAATTACAGTTGATATGCCTTTCCCGGGTGCCTGTGTTGAGGGTGCGGAATGTGAAATTACAACGGAAGACGGCGTTAAAAAACTTATATTCAAAGCGGAAAATGTTCCGCCTATGGGATATAAAGTATATAAAGTCGTTAAAGGTGAAGCAGTTGCAGACGAAGGTGTTCTTGTTGACGGCGGCAGTCTTGAAAACGAATATTTAAGAGTTGAACTTGATACAGACGGTCTTATTACTTCTGTTTTCGATAAGAAAAACAATCGTGAGGTTCTTACGGGCAAGGGTAATCTTCTTACAATTTCTCACGACAAGCCCATTCACGAAAGTGCATGGAACCTTGAGAGCGATTATAAAATGAAGATGTGGAAACTCGAAAAAGCAGAAAGCATTACTGTTATTGAAAATACACCCTTAAGAGGTACAATAGAAATAGTAAGAAAATTCAACGAATCCGTTATAACACAAAAAATCAGCCTTAAAAAAGGTTCAAGAACACTCGACTTTGATACAACTGTTGACTGGCACGAGCGTGAAAAAGTGCTTAAAGCAGAGTTCCCCGTTGATATCCGTTCAAGATTTTCTACATTTGAAATTGCTCACGGCGCACTCGAAAGACCTACCTATGCAAACAATTCTTATGAAAAAGCCATGTTTGAGTGCTGTGCTCATAAGTGGACAGACCTTTCGGAGGGCGATTACGGCGTAAGCCTTCTTAACGATTGCAAATACGGCTACGACATAGATAAGAGCGTTATGAGAATAACTCTTATGAGAGGTCCCGTAAATCCCGACAAATACGGCGATATCGGTATAAGTACCTTTAAATACAGCCTTTATCCGCACGAAAGCCGCTGGAGTGAAGCGGGAACCGTAGGGGAAGCATTTAAACTCAATCTTCCGCTTAAGCCGTACTTTGTTGAAAACGGCAACGGAAACGGCGAAATGAAGAGCTTTATTACGGTAGATAAAAACGATGTTATAATTGATGCATTTAAGCAGGCACAAGACGGAAACGGCGTTATACTCCGTATGTATGAAGCAGAAGGCAAGCATACAAATGCAACTGTTAAACTTCCGTTTAACGGTATAAAGGTTACAGCCTGCAACCTTATGGAAGAAAACGAAAACGAGGTTCCTGCAAATTCCGACAGTTTCAGCTTTACATTAAAACCGTTTGAAGTAACATCCTTCAGAATTGAGTTTTAATGAATAATTCCGGGCTTCGCCGAATCAGTTTTCAGATAATATGTAATGACCTCGCAGTTGCAGTTTCGTGGATTTACCTGTATACTGTAATTGTAAAAAATAAAACAGTGAGGTAACAGGGATTACCGCATACAATTGGAGGTCATTATGAATAGTATACTATAT
>JAZUHA010000421.1:0-2028 GCA_045641485.1 Acutalibacteraceae bacterium | reverse complement strand
TAGAACCGCTTAACCGTTTTGTATATTACGGCGGCGATAAACCGTGGACGGGGGATACACCCGATGTTGAGCCTTCACTTGATTTCTGGGCGATAAGTTATCCGCATTTCAAATCAACGGAAAACTGGGCGGCTTTTACGGGGCAGTTTGAAGACAGTTTCGGTATAGGTCTTTATTCACCGCTCAAGGATACGGATTTTCTCAGCGGTGTTTATGAAAGAGGTAAAACTACCGGTAAAGACCCGTCAAAAGCATCTGCGACCTCTTATTTCGCCGTTACGCAGACTGCAAATCAATGGCAGTTTGAAAGTTATAAGCCGTTTGAATATGATTTTTATTTAACCACCGGTACGGTTGAAGAAATGAGAGAAAATTTTAAGGTAATATCGCAAAATTAAGATGCACGCATTAAAGGAGTAAACTTTATGCCGAAAGAATATACCGTTAATACCGAAAAAGCCGAAGCCGCAATAACGGTTTCGGCAAACAAGCGTATAAAAGACGGTACGCTTACAGGTGCCCATGCAGTAGTTATTCAGAACGGTGAACAGATAATAAATAAAACTTTCGGACTTTATGAAGTAGGCGGTAAGGCGCTTGATGACAATGCGGTTTACAGAATTGCCTCAATGACAAAACCCGTTACCGCCGTTGCTCTTTTGATTGAGCATGACAGAGGACATCTGAATATTTATGATAATCTTACAAAATATATGCCGGAGTTCAGTGAGATGTATGTTTGTGTAAGAGACAAAAACGGTAATCCCGTAACCGATGAAAACGGGTTTTTGCAAAAATGCGAAAAAGCAAAAAATGATATTAAACTCTATCAACTTGTTTCTCATGTAAGCGGAGTGAGCGAAGTTAATGTGAATGCAGTCGGCAAAGATAAGTGCACCTGCAAAACTGCGACTGCCCGGCTTTCTGCACAGCCGCTTGTTTTTGACCCGGGTACAGAACAGATGTATTCAACAGGCGCATTTGATGTTGCGGCGAGAGTTATTGAAATTACAAGCGGAATGGAATTTTCCGAGTATATCAAAGCCAATATTTTTGATAAACTCGGTATGAAAGATACAACCTTTGAACCGAATGAAAATCAGTGGTCAAGAATGGTCGGATTACATAATCTTGTTGACGGAAAAGCGGTCAACGAGCGCATTGTTCCCGGCTGTGTTTTCGGAACATTCCCCGTAACATATCATGCGGCAGGCGCAGGGCTTGTTTCAACTGCAAATGATTATGTGAAATTTGCCGAAATGCTCCTTAACGGCGGCAAAGCGGAAGACGGTACGGTTATTCTCTCGGAAAAGACACTTAAACTTATGTCAACCCCTGTTCCCGATGATAAACGGGCAGACAATACTCTGTGGGGACTCGGCGTTCGTGTCATAGTAAAACCGGGAAACACTCTCCCCGTAGGGAGTTTCGGCTGGAGCGGAGCATACGGAACACATTTCTGGGTTGACCCCGTAAATAAAGTTACCGCAGTTTATATGAAAAATTCATCATTTGACGGCGGAGCGGGAAATATGTCCGCAAACGAATTTGAAAATGATATTATGAAAAGTTTTAAACTTAAAAAATTTAAATGAACTGTTTAAATAATAAATGAAATACTTTCGGATCTATGAACAGGTTGCCTTCAAACCACATCGGTTCAGGCACAAATATCTTTGTGACCGAAAGCAAATTTCGGAGGAAATAATAATGATAACAGCCGAACGTTCACGGGAAGCAGCAGAAATTTATTACGATGATATATTAAAATTTTGTTCTTCTCAACTCAAAAATGAAGAAGATGCCCGGGATATTACACAAGAGGTGTTTTTACTTTTTCAGAAAAAGTTCAAAGAACTGAATGATACAAATATAAAAGCGTGGCTTTTTAATGTTGCTCAAAAGAAAATTTTTGAAAAATTCCGTGAAATAAAGAAAAGCACAAAAAATATTTCTTTAAATGAAAATTCAGATTATACCGGCGATGCTTCTTTCGTTAAACAAATTGATGATTATATTTCTGTTTCC
>JAZUHA010000420.1:0-2303 GCA_045641485.1 Acutalibacteraceae bacterium | reverse complement strand
TATTAAAACAAGTATTTCTGTTGAATATCAGTCATACAAGTATTTTCAGTTGTCAATTTTTCCCTATGTTTATTGTTATCCTGTATTTATTTTTCCATCATTTTATACTTCAGTTAAATATTCAAAGAAATCATTGGTGTTAAAAAGAGTTTTGTGGGTTTTCGGATATGCTTTTTTCATTATTCTTCCAATGATGTTTCAAATCAAAAAATAGAAGGACGAGAGGACAAAGCATAAAAAGGACAAAGGGACGGTTAGCGTGAAAACCTCACCTTGTCTTTTTTCATTCCTCTTTAAAACAAATTTTGCATATTTATTGACAACTACGATAAAATCGTATATAATATTAGAGGAATACAGAGGTGAAAAAAGATGACTCGTTTATTTGTTTATACTGCCCCGTTTAGATCTTGTTGGAAAGCAATGGGATTATCCGATAATGATTTGCTTGTTCTTGAGGAAATACTGCTTGATAATCCGCAAAAAGGTGATGTTATAGAGGGTACCGGCGGTGCAAGAAAACTCCGAATAAGTTTGAACGATAACCGTGGAAAAAGCGGTGGGGGTCGTGTGATATATCTTGATGTTTTTCAAAAGGAAAGGCTTTACTTTCTCTTTGCATATCCTAAGAATGTTCAGGAAAACCTAACATCAGAGCAGAAAAATGCCATTAGAAAATTGATTGAAGAGATTAAGAAGGAGTGAGTAATATGGCAGAACGGGAATTAATAAGCAATCTTTCAGATGAAGAAATTAAGGCGAATTTTGAAAATATTGATTTTTTTAACGGTATTATGTCCGGTCTTACCGAGGCACTTGCTTATGAAAAAGGAAATGCAAAGGCGGCAACCGTTGCAAGGAAACGGAACTTGCCGGATATAGATGTTGCAGGTACAAGAAAATTGCTTAATCTGACGCAAAAATCGTTTGCAAAGGTATTAGGTGTTTCTCCGAGGACTGTTGAAGCGTGGGAAAGCGGCAGAACAACACCGTCACCCACGGCGAGAAATCTGATGTATCTTTTAAGTATAGACAGTTCGTTAATTAAAAAATTGCAATAAAAAACAGTGAAAATTGTTGCTTCCCATAAAACGGAAGGTTGTCTTTCCTCTGATTATTGAAATTAACAAATTTTTGAATTGACTGTGAGGTGCAAAATGAAAAGCATATCGGATTTTGCAATAATTCAGCGTGACGGTGACGGCTTCGGGCGTGCCGAATACAGCGGTGAATATATTCCGAAAGAGGGTACCGCCGTTATTGTCCGTGTGGTAAGGGAAGACGATAATCTTACCGTTGTTCCGTGGTGTGAATGTGAAACAGACGGTAATGAGTGGAAAGCAGAACTTATAATTCCGCAGGGCGGATTATACAGAATCGAAGTCCGTCAGGCGGATATTAACAATCATTATAAAAACAACACCCGTGACTGGGCACCGCTTATTTCCTGTGCCCGTCATGTGGGTGTCGGTGATATTTTTGTTCTTGCAGGGCAAAGCAATATGTCCGGCTACGGTAAAGACCCGGCATACGACCCTCCGCAGTTGGGAGTTCATCTGTATAATAAAAGCGGTAACTGGGTGTTGGCTTCGCATCCTCTTTTCTCTGTTCCCGACCCGCAAAACGAAGTCAACGACTGCTGTTCAGGTACTTCGCCGGGGCTGGCGTTCGGCAGAATGATGTCAAAAAGGCTGAATGTTCCCGTGGGGCTTGTTTCCGTTGCACTGGGCGGTTCTTCGCTCGAATCGTGGAATCCTGCGGAAGAAGAGCCGTTTCTTTATGACTTTCTTTGTGAACAGATAAAGGCTGTGGGAAAATTTACGGGTATGCTGTGGTATCAGGGCTGTAACGAAACGGGCGAAACAGAGGAAGCCGAAAGTTATCTTGAAAAATTTACTCAAACGGTTTCGCTGTGGCGTAAGGAGTTCGGGCATTTTCCGATAGCAACCTGCCAGATAAACCGCCACGCATGGAAAGAAGAGGACAGAGATAAAAACTGGGGGCTTGTGCGTGAAGCACAGCGGCAGGCGGGCTTAAAAATCCCCGATGTTTATGTTATACCCACTATGGATTTACCGACCTGCGACGGCATACATAACACAAGTGCAGCTTGTGTTACCGTGGGCGAACGGCTTGCAAGTGCGTTTCTTAAATGTCACTACGGTTTAAGTGGGGTTATAGCACCGTCGGTTAAAGAAATTAAAAAAATTGACAGCAGAAATATTCTTGTCACTTTCACGGCTCCCCATATTCTCCGCACTATGTACGATATTGCAACGCGAATGAATATCGAAGACGAAAAC
>JAZUHA010000419.1:0-4090 GCA_045641485.1 Acutalibacteraceae bacterium | reverse complement strand
TGCAATTCACAAAAGCATAAGATTCTATTTTTGTTACACTGTTAGGTATTGTGATTGATACAATGTTACTGCAGTTCTCAAAAGCATACCAATCTACCGCCGTAACCGGTTTACCTTCAAATTTTGACGGAATTGTAAGAGAACCGCCTGCACTTTTATCACAGCCGGAAACACAATACGAGTTTTTATCTTCACTTAGTTTAAAGGTCAGGTCGCTCGTGTTTGCCGCATTTACAAGTGGCACTGCAGAAAAAAGTATAATTAAAGCCAAAAAAAACGATAATGCTTTTTTCATAAAGTTCCCCCGTCATCAAATAATTCCCCGTTAAATTGTTACACTAATAATCTACTATTCATATTATAAATCGTATATTTCGCATTGTCAAGTGAAATCCGACTCACCATTTGTTTATCGCAGTTTAACAACGATTTATGATATGAACGAGGTGATGGTGATGTATGTTGATTATAAAGAAGTCGGCAAAAGAATATCTGCCCGACGAAAAGAATTGGGATTAAAGCAAAGAGAAGTAACCGAACTTGCCGAACTGAGCGACAAGTATCTTTCCAATATTGAACGGGCAACATCCGTAATAAGTATTGATGTACTTATGAAACTTTGTGCCGTTTTAAATTCAACACCAAATGACTTTTTACTCGGTTCAACAACTTGTGCAACAGATAATACCCGTGTGGATTATTACGCCTCAAAAATCAATGAACTCAGCGAAGAAAAGAAAATATTGGCACTGGGTTTTATTGATTGGCTAAAAGATCTTGATATTCATTCCAAATAATATACAATCGGTTTACCGTTCTTTAATAAGAATGATAAACCGATTATTATTTGCTCTTCTCTTTTAAATTTCTTCCTCAACCAAACCCGTTACATCTTCAATTATAACTTTTTTGTTATACTTTGCTTTGCCTTTATAAACATTATTCTTTAAAACAACATTATCACAGGCTGTGGCATTAAGAGCGTGAGTATTATTAAGTATAAAAAGATTATTTGAAATTTTTATATTGCCGTGAACGGGACCGCCGTATTTTGTTATTTCGGGTTTTATAAGCACGGCGTTTTCTCCGCAGTTAATAAAAGCGTTATTTTTTATTGTAACATCGGTAACATATCCGCTTTCATACATACTTACGGCATCGTCTGAAATTAAAACTCCGCTCATACCCGTATTAAGAAATTTATTGTTTTCTATTACAACTTTTCCTCTTGTGGTGACAAGTGTTCCTCTTGCAACAACACGGTTTACGGTATTACCCGAAAATTCAAGACTGCAGTTTGCGCTTACATTTTCAATAACACCGCCCGCACCGAGCGGAGGAGAATATGTTACAAGTGAAAGGTCGTAATAATATTTATCGTGAAGTTCTGCTTTTAAAACTTTTGTTCTGCCGACTTCTATAAGCGTTTTCGGGTCAATAAATGCTATCACATCTCCGTCACGGATGCACTTAAATCCGTAAGTTTGCGGGTGACAGAATTTCACGGTCATTTTATCACCGTCGCTTTTTACGATTTTAAAATGAATACCGTGAACATTGAGTGCATCGCCGCCCGCAAAATCAAAATTGCAGTCTGTAATATTCACCCTGCCCCTGCACATACATATCTGCACAAAATCCGCAAGAGAACAAACTTCGTTTTCAGAATTACCGCCAGTCGAAAAGTCCGTTTTATTAAGCGTTACATTCTCGCTGTTCTGCGCAACGAATCCGTGGGAATAATTAAAACTCTGCTTAACATTCTCAAGTTTAATATTTTTTGAATTACAGCAAAAAATCCCCGCATTTTTTCTTCTGTCGGAATAAATGTAAAATACCTGACCTTTTACATAATTCTTCGGGGTTATGTATCTCACGGTAAAAATACCGGGTGCCGTTTCCTTAAGACTTGCACAGTCACGAAACGGGTGTTCTCCGTTTCTTAACGGGTGAGTTAAGTTATCGGGAGTTGCGGTAATCGTCTTGCCTCCGTTTTCGGAATCATCAAGAAATCCTGTTTTATAATCTGTTCCGAGCCAGTAATAACTGCCGTCTTCTTCAATATATGTGCAATCTTTTTCAATTTCAAATGTAATGTAAAACGGTGATGCTTTTGTTACGGTAATTTTATGAATATCGGGTGCGGCAACCTCAACGGTAAAATTTTTAAGCGTAATATTACTGCAGTTTTCAATAACGATATTTGTCATTTTGCCGTCAATTATAAAAGTCGAACCGTTTCCGTCAAACTCAAGGTCATTTATATTTCTTAAGTCAAGGGCGATTTTATGCATATTCTTTTTTTCGCCGCTTTTATACTCTTTTTCACCTATTGTATTTGTTATAAAAAGTTCTCTCGCTTTTGCGGATTTACTTCTGAAAACATAGTTACCGTGTGGCAAAAGCACGGTCTTTTTTGCGCCTGCATCGCTTATGGTATTAAAAAGATTTTTAAAACAATTTGTTACGTCCGTGTCCGGCTTAATGCTGAACATTTCCGGGTAAATTACCATTATTACACCGCCGATTTTTAATATGAATACATTTTACTATACACACGGTAAAAATTCAATACGAAAACAGAATACTTAAATAAATATTCATATTAAGAAACAAGAAAAGACCGCCGCTTTTTTGCGACGGTCTTTTCTTGAACAGAAGAAGTTTTTTAACCTCTTGCGTATTCGTATTGGCACTTATCATAGTACATTGGGGTTATTGTAATCGTGTTGCGAAAATATGAACAAATCGTTAAGAATATGTAATGTTTCACATCTTTATAAAAAATTTATTTGAATTTTAGTGAATATTAACAATAAACCATACCACAGTTTGTTAATAATCACTTTTTAAAATTTTCGGTTGTAAGTTACTGCAATTTATGGTAATCTATATATATAATTTAGCCTTTCAGGCAAGACGGAGGTAATTATTATGGCAAGTATTCTTGATGCTTTTAAAGAATCACACGAAGAAGCAAGAGTTTACACAGGCAGAAAAATCAAAGTAGGTATTATAGGCTGCGGCTGGATTGCAGAAGCTCATTTGAAGAGTTATCAGAAATGTGATGATGTTGAAATCGTTGCACTCGCCGATATCGTTCCCGGCAAAGCGGAAGCATTTGCAAAACAATACGGCGTAGAAAATGTTAAATTCTACAACAGTGACAAAGAACTTATCGACAACGAAAAAGATATTGACGCCGTTTCTGTATGCACATACAACCGTCAGCATGCACCGTGCGCAATTTATGCTTTAAAACACGGAGTAAATGTTCTTCTCGAAAAACCGATGTGCGTTACAATAGAAGAAGCCGCCGAAATCTGCAAAGCGGAAAAAGAAAGCGGAAAAATCCTTTCAATAGGCTTTCAGCCCCGTTTTGACGAGAATATGAAAATGGTTAAAAGAGTTGTTGAATCCGGCGTTCTCGGCAAAATCTATTATATTCAGACAGGCGGCGGAAGAAGAAAAGGTATCCCCACTCCTTTCGGCACATCATTTATTCAGGAAGATACGGCAGGCCTCGGCGCTCTCGGTGATATAGGCTGCTATTCACTCGATATGGTGCTTAATGCCATAGGCTACCCGAAGCCTCTTACCGTAACAGGCTACAAATCCGGTTTCTTCGGCAAAAAGCCCGAATATCTTGAAAAACCCGAATATACAGATGTTTTCGGCGTAGACGATTTTGCGGCAGCATTCGTTCGTCTTGAAAACGATATTATCCTTGATTTCCGCATAGCATGGGCTATGCACATCGACTCTCCCGGTGATACCGTTATCCTCGGTACAGAAGGCGGTCTTCGTATTCCGGCAACAGAATGCTGGAACGGTTCTATAGGCGGACCTATGAAACTTTACCACAATGTTGCGGGCGAATGCGTTGAAACTGTTATACCCGAAGCTGACTCAAAAGGCGACAACTTCGACAAGAAAATCCGCTCTTTCATTGACGCTATTGAGTTTAACCTTCCCGCTCCCGTTCCCTCAAGCCAGATTATTTACAATCAGGCAATTATTGACGGTATCAGTAAATCAGCCGAACTCGGCAGGGAAGTAGAGATTGTTATACCGGAGTTTTAAAATTTTA
>JAZUHA010000418.1:0-8682 GCA_045641485.1 Acutalibacteraceae bacterium | reverse complement strand
AATGATGAAATAAAAAGAGTATATGACCCCCGTCTTACCGTGACAGACGGTGTTTGCTATACTTGTTTTGCCGTTGATACTCATCACGGTGTTTGCGGAGGTATTGCAAAAACAGAAGATTTTAAAAAGTTCGATATAATTTCCGTTTCTGTTCCCGATAACAGAAATATGGTGCTTTTCCCCGAAAAAATAAACGGCAATTTTGTCCGTCTTGAAAGACCTATGCCCGTGTATTCAAGGGGAAGAGACCGTTTTGATATGTGGCTTTCCGAATCACCCGACCTTGTGTTCTGGGGCAATTCACGACTTGTTATGGGTGTGGAGGATGTTCCTTTTGCAAATGATAAAATAGGTCCCGCCGCACCTCCCGTTAAAACGGAAAAGGGCTGGCTTACAACTTTCCACGCCGTTGAACTTGATAAAACAAGGGGTAAAAACGGATGGGAGGAAAAGTGGCAAAAAGCGTATTACGGCGGTATAGCACTTCTTGACCTTAATGACCCGTCAAAAGTTTTGGGTATCAGTAAAAATCCGCTTATTGTATGCGACAGAGATTACGAGGAAAAAGACGGTTTCAGAAAAAGCGTTATATTCCCCGGAGGTATGATTTTTGAAGATAACGGCGAAGTTAAAATTTACTACGGTGCAAGTGACACGGTGGAATGTGTTGCTACGGCAAATGTCGATGACCTTATAAAACTTTGTCTCGGAGATATTTGAGATTCGCTTCGGAGGTAAAAATGAAAAAGAAAAAAATTATTATTCTTGTTTTGCTTTTTCTTCTTATTGTCGGGATATGTGCCGTAGTTTACGGGCATTTTCTTGACGGTTATGATTTTACGGGAACCGCATGGTCATTGCTCCCG
The DNA here is from genome assembly GCA_045641485.1 of Acutalibacteraceae bacterium. Lineage (GTDB taxonomy): Bacteria > Bacillota > Clostridia > Oscillospirales > Acutalibacteraceae > DTU089. Next base: position 7,816 of record JAZUHA010000418.1, on the reverse strand, counting down.
CCCGCTATGGCAATAATTTTGTCACTCATAACAAAAGAAGTATATTCCTCTTTGTTTTTGGGGCTTGTTTCGGGTGCGCTTCTTTATTCTCATTTTAATACGATAGATACGCTTGAAGCCGTGTTTACGGACGGTATTATTGCCGGCATTTCGGGAAGCAGTAATATAGGCATACTTACATTTCTTGTAACTCTCGGCATTCTCGTTACACTCCTTAACAGATCCGGTGCTACAGCCGCATACGGCAAATGGGCGATAAAACACATTCATTCACGGCGTGTTGCAATGCTCTCAACATTCTGTCTCGGTGTTGTTTTGAGTGTAGACGATTATTTTAATACGCTTACGGCAGGCAATGTTATGAGACCGATAACCGACAGAAACAAGGTTTCCCGCACAAAACTTGCATATATTATTGATGCAACTGCGGCGCCGATGTGTATGATTATGCCAATATCGAGCTGGGCGGCGGCTGTTTCCGCAAATGTTGAAAATGTGAACGGCGTAGAGATGTTTTTAAAAGCAATACCGTTTAATTTTTATTCGCTTCTCACTCTTGCAATGGTTATAATCATCTCGGTTTTTCAGTTCGATTTCGGACCTATGAAACAGTTTGAACTTGATGCCGTTAACGGTGATTTTGAGTTTGACGGTTCGGAAAACGAAACGGAAAGGGAAAAAGAAACAAAAAACGGCAAACTTCCCGACCTTATCATACCCGTGGTACTTCTTATTGTTTCATGCGTTATGTATATGCTTTATACAGGAGGACTTTTTGAAGGTAAGTCGCTTATTAATGCTTTTGCCGACTGCAATGCTTCTTTGGGACTGAGTATGGGCGCTCTTGTAACCGTCGGATTTACCGTGGTTTACTACTATATGAGAGATTTACTTGAGTTTATAGATCTTATGGATTGCGTTGCAAAAGGTTTTATTTCCATGGTGCCGGCTATACTTATACTGATTTTTGCATGGTCTTTAAGTGAAATAACGGTTTTACTCGGTGTAAACAGTTTTGTTTCGGGTGTATTCAGCGGAAGCGTTGCGGGGCTTACTTCACTTTTGCCGGCGATTGTTTTCCTTGTTTCCGTGGGTCTTGCTTTTGCAACCGGTACATCGTGGGGTACTATGGGCATTATTTTACCTATAGTTGTCGGCATAGGGCTTGACGAAACACTCACGGTAATTTCCGTTTCCGCCTGCCTTGCCGGTGCTGTTTGCGGCGACCACTGTTCACCTATTTCCGATACCAACATAATGTCTTCAACAGCCGCCGGGTGCAACCATTTAGACCATGTCAGAACACAACTGCCGTACGCCGCAGTAGTGCTTTCGATTTCATTTGTAATGTATATTCTTGCCGGTGTATTAAGAAAAGCATCAATATGCTTGCCCATCGCATTTGCGGTACTGTTCGTTACGCTGTTTGTTATTAAAAGAGTTACGGGGAAAAATATAAAAAAAATTAACGGTGGTAATTGATGAATTTGTTTTTTGATATGTCCCTTTGTGAAAACTATACCAATAATTCTCAAAAAGCGAGAGTGCTGACTGAAACTTGGGTAAAGAATAATATGTTTTGTCCACATTGCGGAAACGCATATATAAATCATTTTGAAAATAACAGACCTGTTGCGGATTTTTATTGTGAAAAATGCGGAAACCAATACGAATTGAAAAGTAAAAGCGGGAAAATAAGTACAAAAATAAATGACGGGTCTTACAATACTATGATTTCTCGTATAACTGATAATAACAATCCCGACTTTTTTGTTATGAGGCGTTCAGATAATTGTGTAAAAGATTTTATTTTTATACCAAAGCATTTTTTTACTCCCGAGGTCATAGAAAAGCGAAAGCCGCTTTCAGAAACGGCAAGACGAGCAGGTTGGACAGGCTGTAATATTTTAATCGAAAAGATTCCGAAACAAGGTCGAATTTCGATTGTTTCGGATATGGTCGTAAGTGATATTGATGATGTAATAAAAAAAGTTGCTTTGTCTGACAAACTTCAAATAAAAAATATTGAAGAAAGAGGTTGGCTTTTTGATGTTTTGAAATGCGTGAATTCAATATATAGCGAGGAATTTTCTTTATCCGATATGTATTGTTTTGTCGAGTATTTGCATATTAAACACCCGAAAAATAATAATATTCAGGCAAAAATAAGACAACAACTCCAAATATTGAGAGACAGAGAAATAATAGAGTTTTTGGGGAAAGGCGTATACAGAAAAATACAGTAAAAAGGATGAATCGAAAACGGTTCATCCTTTTATTTTTTCGGAAATATTATTTATTCTCATTAAGTATTCTTACAATTCGTCTTGATGTTTCTGCAAGGACATGACCTGTGCGGATACCGCAGGAGTTTGTTTCGTGGTAGTGGTTTCTGCCGAAACGGTCTGTGGAACGGCTTAAATACGGTTGCGTTTCGTGCAGTAAAAATTCGTTGGGCGAAAGGGCGTAGCCTGCCATATCGTTTGTAACGCCGAATATAACAAGGTTTTCGTCGTCAAAAATTTCGCTTATGGGTGTTGAATTTACACTTTCGTCTTCTCCTGTTGTCGAGTGCTCGGCATCGGCATATCCGCCCGGATAAACAAGCTCCGAGAATGTTTCGCCGGGCATTGTGAGTATCTGCAAATCACCTATTTTAATATATGTAAGTTCGGAGATGAAGCCTATTCCCACTTCCGATTCGGCTTTGCATTTTCTGCTGCTGAAAACATGTGCCGCCTCTGCTATCGCCAGTGTGACATTATCAATAGGCATAACAAAATTCTGTGAAACTATTGTGATTTCGGGTTTCAAAAGATTTTCTTTTTTTATTTCACACGCTTTTTTACCTACCAGTGTACCGCCGATTATTGTGCGGTCAAGGCTGTTTTCGGCTACTCTGCCGAGGTCCGTGGCGCCGATTGTGGAAACGGAAAACAATACATTTGTTTCTTTTACACGGTTAATTTCACGGCGAACATAGCAGGGGTAGTCTGCACTTAAAAGTTTGTTTTTGCCGCCGAGTGTATTCGGGTGACCGCCGAAGTTTATATACCATGTTTCTTTACTGCCGTCATCGGGAACAAAGCGCAGGCGGTGAAGACGGTTGTTTGCAAAATAAGGCTGGCGCCATCTGTCGATAAGTTCGGGGGCTTCAATATTTCCGTAATAGAGTTTGCCGGGTTTTCTGTCGTTATATGCTTCGGCGCATAACTCTTTCAGCGTTTTCATAAGGTATTCCATATATTTTTTGTCTTTGCCGGTTTTCGGCAGAACACCCCAATAACCCATGGTATCAACGCCTGCGTGAGTGTGTGTACAGCTTACGGTAATGTGACGGCAGCCGGACAGCATACAAAAACTTTTAAGCGAACGGCGAAGTTGTGTTACCTCGTAACCCGTAAGACCTATAAGGTCGCAGCTTATGAGCACCATGCCCTGACCGTCGCCGCAGTCGAGCCACATGGCGTTTGCGGTAATCGGGTCAAGAACTCCCTGTATGCGCTTCGCTATGCCGTAACCTGCCATCCAGTATGCATGGCTTTTTATGTCTGTCGGTGTAATGTCACGGCTTGCAAAACCCACATTGAATTTATTGTCTTTTGTTTTGCTTTTCATTTTTATCGGCACTGCATCAGGCAGAACGGGTTCTTTTCCTTTAACTTTTTTTGCCGAATTAAGTGAGATGTTTTTTATTGCAAGATAAGCAAGATCCATAGGTTTCATAAAAATCCTCCTCCGTTTTCAGATGTTTACATATTATCACAGTGAAAACAACGTATCAACAGAAAAAAGATTTTTTATCAAAACAGACAAAAATTACACATATTTTTTATACATTTCACAGTTTGACTATAGACTGAATTTATTGTAGAATAAAAAATACTGTAAAAGTAACTTAAAATTTGTTGACATTCCGGCAGACGAAAAATATTTTTGCGGCGCCGGGTGAAAACAAGGGAGGAATTATTATGGCGAATTGTCCGAAATGCGGCAGAAAACTGCACTTTACGGACTGGCGTCCCGAATGTCCGGGATGCGGTGTTAACCTTAACTACTACAAGGCTAACGAAAAACTGCTTGAGGATTCCGAAAAGGTTGAAATTCAGCACGCTAAATCTCAACCCAGAACGGACAGAATCAAAGCGGCTACAATAGGAAGCAACAGAAGTATTGTTCGTATGATACTGTTTCTTATTCCAATTCTTTCACTTTTGCTTCCCGTGTTTACGATTACTTCATCGGGAGTAAAAAAGAATTACAATGCGATTGATATTTACAACATAATTTCCGCATTGGACACAGGCAAGGTGCTTTCCGATATTTCACCTTTGGTTATCGGAGTTGTGCTTTTGGCGTTACCCGCCGTTTGCTGTCTTGTGTTTATGATTTTGCAGATTACCGCAGGCACAAAAAAAGGTCTTTCGAGGAATATCGGTTTTTCGGCGGCTTCGCTTGTTCTTGCCGCGGCTTCTCTTGTCTGTGTTCTCGTATTCTGCTCAAATCCCGCAGAGGATTATGCAAATCTTGTACTTAACGAGACCGAAACGGCTGTTAAGAACGGAAGTCAGTCTGCCGTGGATTCTTCCGTACAGAACATCCGTAATATTTTTAATGACGATACGGTTGATGTAGATTTGCTTATAAGAGCGATTTCAAGCGGTAAAGACGCTTTGGCAACCGCAAAAGACAGAGGATATACCGACGAGCAGGTTACGGTTTTAAACGATGCACTTAAAACCGGAGAAGAGGTATTAAGTAAAGACGGTGCAAATATAAACGAAGTAAGAGATGCCGCAAACGGTATAAATGTTGCGGTTAATTCCTATAACGATTTTGAAACCGCAATAAAATATATTTCGGAAATAAATAACGATAACGGTTTTTATTCCGAAAATTCTTTTACAAATCTTACCGACAGATTAAACGAAGTAAAAGAAGCAGACGATACTCTAAAAAACGGCGGTTACATAGTAGAAACAACAAAAGATAACGGTGCTACACAGAAAACCGAGGAAGAAATAGCCGAGGGTACAAAAGAAAGAAAAGCGGAACTTGTTAAAAATCTTAACGGCGCCGCCGCTTCGCTTTCCGACATAACGGTTATAGTTCCTCAGTGCGAAAAACTTTCCGCTTCGTTAAAAGACGGCAGTTTTTCCGCAGATGCAAAGCAGAATGTAAAAGCATCCGTAAATATAGGCATAATACTTTTCATAGTTCTTCTTATCGTTCAGCTTGCAAACAATATCCGGATAAAGAAAAAAGGTATTGTAATCAAGCATACGCCATGTCTTATAGGCGGTCTTCCGAGTGATGAATATTTCAGATATGTTGAAGAGGGTATGGATAAAGAGCAGATTCACAGAAAAATGCTTGTTGCCCTTGCAAAACTTCAGGAGGAAGCGGAAGCAAACTTAAAGAAGGAGGAAGAAAAGAATGGCTGAGTTACAGCAGAAAACGCCTTATGAAATTGCCGAAAACGGCACTCACGAGGAAGTCATAGACAGTTTAAAAACCATGGTTAAGGTTGACAGACGTGTTGTTTCACGCAAAGAGACCATAGGTTATATGCTTTTTGACGGCAGTGCCGGATTTAATATAGACAGTCAGAAAGAACTTTTTGTCGACAGTATTCTTAAAATCGACCTCGGCTTGCAGGCGATTTATCAGATATTTGCCGGTGTATGGGATGTTGTAGACGACCTTATTATAGGCAGTGTTGTTGAAAGAACCCGTACCCGTTGGGGTAAATTCGTACCTTATATTTTCTTTTCCGGTATTCCTTTTGCGGTTGTTATTTCTATCTATTGGTTGCTTCCGCACCTTTTCTCACCGGAGCATGTTGCAAACTTTACATATATTCCGAAGTTTATAGCGTATGTAGTTCTTGAAATGCTTATAGAACTTGTTACAAACTTCAAAACGGTTGCAACACAGGGTTATCTTTCCACCATTACGCCGTTCCCGTCTGACAGGCGAAGGCTTTTGGCGGTTACAAAATACCTCAACCTTTTCTATGCCGGTCTTCCGAATACCATAGTTGAATTTTTACTTGACTTTATCACAAACGGTATTTTAAAACCGAAGCCCGGTCAGACATCGGCAGACCTTATAAAAACAGCCCTTACAACACTCGGGCCCTTTACCGCAATAATTGCCGGTCTTATTACTCTGTGGTATTCCACAATGGCAAAAGAGCGTGTTCATCAGAGCGTTGATACTCCCACAATCAAACAGAGTTTGAAAATCGTTTTCACAAACAAACCCGTGCTTATGTATATGATTTCAAACGCACTCGGTTCATTCGGAACCGGTATTTCCACAAACAACTACTACCGTTGGGTGTTGTTTATGACAACATTTGAAACAATAGCGGGTATTCCGTCTGTTGCATTCCAGCCCATAGGCTATGCAAATTACAATAAAGTTGCCGCAAAGAACTCAACCAAAAAGGTTTATATGTTGAGTACGGTTATTCCGAAAGCCTGCTATATTCCCGTATACCTTATAGGCATTCTGTTTAAGGGTAAAGACGGAAAACAACTCTTTAAAAACCGCTGGGCGATGCTTCCCGTTACGGCTGTGTGGGAATGTATATTTGCATCCTGCTCCGGTTTCAGAAATATTTCAACAGATGAAATTCTTAACGAATGTAACGACTATATCGAGTGGAAATGCGGTTACAGAAACGAGGCTACAATCTCGGTTGCAAGTACTATAATGTGCAAAATCCCGACCCGTGTAAACGCCATATTCCAGCCTAAATTCAAAGAGTGGATAGGCTACGACCAGGTTGCATATACCGAGGTAAGACCTCAGCCCGATGGTGCACAGAAATGGATTTTTGCCATGGCAACACTCCTTCCCGCAATTCTTTCCATATTAAGCATTCTTCCCATGCTCGGTTACGGCATAAACAAAGAAACCCGTGACAGAATGTATATGGAACTTAACGAACAGCGTGTAGCCCGTGCGCAACAGCTTAATGCTGACGGGGAGTAAGTTTTCAGTTTTCAGCATTTAGTTTTTAGTCATTATAAAAATCGGTTTACTATTCTTTTTAAGTCAGAACGGTAAACCGATTTTTTTATTATGTTTAATTGTATTAAAAAAGTAAATATGAAAGTAAAAACTAACGGTTATTCAGCCTGAAAACTGAAATCTGAAAACTGAAAACTCAAGTTGACAAAATCCGACAAAAGCGGTAGAATAACGAACGGTGTCGAAAAGCACCCGGAAAGGCAACCATAACGGTAGGCGGTTACAATCTCGCCCTCGCAAGGGGGTGATTGTATGCAATATGTTACATACGAAAATATGTTTACATTTGTGATTGTTATATTATCGGTTGTTACAACAGCCGTAGCAGTTTTTGCTTATATAAAGAAATAACCGCCCTGTCCTGAGAAAACTTGGCGGTGTATTTCTTTACATTTCTTGATTTTCGAGGGCGTAGCCGTCTATCGGTTGCCTTCTGCTTTTATTATAACACGAAAATTCTGTTTGTCAACGGATTTTGAGTTTTCAGTTTTCAGTTTTCAGATTTCAGACTGAATAACCGTTACTTCATTCTCCGATATTTACCATTTTTCAGATAACAGATAATAGATAACAGATAAAAGATAAAAATTTCGGGGAACGGCAAGCCGTTCCGATTTATAACTGATTATGTATACCCGAGTTTGCCGGTTGAGAGGAAGAAAAAAATAAAAAAATGTTGATTTTGCAAGGTTTAGGCCTTGCTTTTTTGTTTGATATGTGATATAATGCTTTAAGTACATAGGTACATATCGGAGGAGTATTCAATGAGACTTGA
>JAZUHA010000417.1:0-8536 GCA_045641485.1 Acutalibacteraceae bacterium | reverse complement strand
AGAAATTTCGGTGCAATTTAAATGAAAAGAATCAGGAAAGATGAAAAAGCACTGACTGACGAAGTCTTGTTAGGTGATGTTTTCAAACGATTTTATTTCAGTTCGGTTTTTGCAATAATATGCAACTGTATCGGGCAAATAGTAGGCAATATCGTAATAGGAAATGTATCCGGTGAATCAAAACTTGCCGTAATGAGTCTTGTTCTTCCCGTTTATTACATTTTTGCCACTGTCGGCAATCTTGCAGGTATCGGCGGAAGTGCTTTATGTGCTTCACTTATAGGTAAAAGAAAGCATGAGGAATGTAAAAAGGCTTTTACGATAACATATATTTTAACTGTTCTTCTGTGCATTTTTTTCAGTTTACTTGTTATATTATTTCTGCCGAACATAGTAAAACTGCTCGGAACACCGCAGGAACTTTATGAAGATGTAAAAACTTATACTTTTATAATGTCCGCAGGCGGAATATTTACAGCCGGAGTTTATCTTTCTTTTAACTTTTTAAGGCTTGACGGAAAAGCATTGGAAACAACATTAACATTTATTATAATGGCTGTATTAAATGTTTTACTTGATATTCTTCTTGCTTCAAAAGGTGTTGCCGGAATTGCTCTTGCTTCCGTAATCGGCAGCGCCGCCGCAACAATTTTCGGTTTGATTATCCTTATTATTAAAAGCGAAACACTCAAATTCACACACATTTCTTTTAATGATTTGTTAAAGTTTTCGGCTAAAGTTTTTCTTATCGGCAGTCCCGGTGCAACCGAAAACATTTCTATTCTTTTAAAAAGTTATATTCTTAATAAGATGATAACTTCCGTTTTAGGTGCCGCCGTACTTTCGTCTCTTTCTGTCGTTAACTCAGTGAATTCGTTTTCTATGGGAATAACAGTCGGAAGTGCCGGTGCACTTGTACCGATTATAGGGGTTTTTTCTTCGGAGAGAGATACGATAAGTATAAAAAGAATGGTAAAAGCCGCTTTGCAATTAAGCGGAGCACTTACTGTACTTTTTGTAACAGTTGTCTTCAATTTCGCTCCGCAAATAGCCGGAGTATTCGGAGTTGTTGAGGGCATAAAACAAACGGCTTTTGCCGTTAAACTGTTTTCTGTTTCAATTCCGCTTGCTTTACTTACGAACTTGCTCTGTTACTTACATCTCGCAAATAATCATATTATAATTTCAAATATTATTACCGTACTTCGTAATTTTGCCTTTCTTATCGCTTCGGCTTTTGTTCTTATGAAGTTTGACGGCGAGAGAGGTTTATGGTTATCTTTTGCAGTCTGCGAAGCTTTAACTTTAGTTATAACTCTTATAATGCATATCATTGCAAAACATAAAGACCGCAATCTTTCTTTTCTTTTACTGCTTAATACCAAATTTGAAAAAAGCGGAAAATCAATAGCGCTTACTACTACCGATGATGAAAACAGCATTTCCGAAGCAATAGAAAAACTTGAGGTTTTCTGCGAGCAAAATGAACTCACACCAAAACAGTCAATGATGATCACTCTCTCTATGGATGAAATGATTCATATGGCTCCCGAACATTCAACAAGAAACGGCAAGAAGCACATAATCGGTATCAGAATTCTGTTTCATCAAGATATTCTTATTTTAAGGCTTCGTTACGCCGGTGAAAAGTTTAATCCGTTAGAGTATTATGAACAAAAAAAACCGTCGGAAAACGATATTGATGCTTTACTTGAATTAGATGACTGCTTAGGCATAAAAATGGCGTGTGATGCCTGCAATGTTGCCGACTACCGTTCAACTTTCGGATTGAACAATCTGACACTTATATTCTGAGGGGTTTTTATGTTAAAATTATTAAATGAAAACGGCGAAGAATTACTCATTCGCCCTGCGGTTTACGATGAAGCTTCATCAATTGCCGATATATATAAACACATTGCCGTAACTAAAGAGAACTACATTTCTTCTCTCAACTGCGGTAAAAAATCTTTTGACAAATGCGGCGGTATGTTTGAAATAAGCAATGAAGAGGAAATAAAGTTACGGATAAATGACAAGAATGAACATCTTTCGGTGGGACTATATAAAGATAAGATTACTTCAATGCTGTGGTACGGCTTGTGGCAAGATGGTGTTTTTGACGATTTAACTGTCTTTAGCGGAAAAGAAAAATATGGTGCTCTCTTTAAAGAATTCGCTGAAAAAGGAAAACTCGGTTATTCCAAGGAGATAATTTCGCTTTGGACTACGCCCGCTAAAATTATGTCTCTTGCGCTTTTTTATTATATGATGAGAAATTATTCCGAAAACGGGATAAAATACACAGTCGGTGAAGTGTATCTGATAAACGGTTATGAGGATAAAACGGGATACCATAAATCAAATTTAATGAACAAAGCATCATATAATTTTCTTGTTTCAACAGGTGGCGTACACATAGGTACAACACCCGAAAAAAAAGTCTGTCTTGATGGATTCTCGGTTTATAAAACTCCGAATATTTTTATTTGGGATACCGAAAATTCCTTTAGAGTAATAGAAAATTTATTAAAGAAAAAAGGATGGGGGATTTTAAAATGAAGAAAAAAAGAATGAGTATCAGAAAAAAAATATTGAGTGCATTTATTATTGTTCTTGCTTTGACACTTATTATTTCATTTGCATTTACACAAATCAGTGTATTTATTCTCAAAGGCAAAAACGAAAGCCAGCTTATTAACCAGGCAATAGATTCTGCCAAAATATATACGGAAGGACAGGCTGATACCATTGCCGAACAACTTTCCGGAATAATTTCCAAAATTAACCAGTCAGCTCAGTTTGCCGAATATATCTATAAGAATCCGAACAGTTTCGGGAACAGAAAAATACTGACTCCCGATGATTTTGATGAAAGTGTGACGGGCAATCAGATTCATTGGCTTCCGTTTGAAAAAGAGGATGTAAACAATCCCGCTGTTATTGCGGAGGCTGATCTTCTTATGGGACTTGAGCCTGAATTCAAATCTCTATTGGATACCTGTCCGATGATTGTAAGTATATATGTTGCAACCAATACCCATGTAAATATCGGTTATGATAAAAATGTACTTTCCAAGCAAGGCATCGGAGCGTACAATCCGGAAACAGCCGATGCAAAATGGTACACAGAAACCATAAGTACCGGTAAAACATATATTTCCGATGTTTATTCCGATACATTCGGCAGAGGAAATATGATTACAATATCAACTCCTTATTCCGTTGACGGGAAGATAAGAGGAGTTATCGGAGCTGACATAATTATCGAAAACATCAATAAATTTGTTCTTGATATTGATGTAGAAAACCACTCGGGATATGCTATGCTTTTTACCCAGAACGGTACGCCCATCTCTGCAAAAGATATTACGGAAAAAACAACTGCACTTGACCTTCTCGGAACAGAGGATGCTGTTGAAAAAATCAATACAAAATTCAGCGGTAGTATAGAAAGTGTTATTGACGGTAAAAACACCTATGTTGTATTTGATACCATAAAAGAAACCGGATGGAAACTTGCAATAGTATTGTCAATAGACAGTATTCTTGAACCTGCAATGGAAGCAAACAGGCTCATTATCATTATAGATGTTCTCATAACCATTCTTAATATTATTCTTTTAGCCTGTATGCTTATCGCAGTAAACAAACTTGCACATAACCTGGCAAAACCTATCACAAGTCTGACGGAAGATGTCGAAAAAATCGGCGGCGGTAATCTTGACTATAAGTCGAGCATTAAGACAGGAGATGAAATTCAGACACTAAGCGAAAGTTTTGAAAAAATGACAAACTCGCTTAATGAACATATTAAAAATCTTACCGAAGTAACCGCAGAAAATGAGCGTATCGGTACAGAACTGAATGTTGCAACACATATTCAGGCTTCAATGCTTCCGTGCATTTTCCCTGCATTCCCGAACCGTGACGAATTTGATGTTTTTGCTACCATGACACCTGCAAAAGAAGTCGGCGGCGATTTCTATGACTTCTTTATGGTAGATAACAATCACCTTGCCATTGTTATGGCGGATGTTTCCGGCAAAGGTGTTCCCGCAGCATTATTTATGGTTATTGCAAAAACGCTTATTAAAGACCATACATATCCCGGTGCAAATTTAGGTGATGTATTTACAGATGTAAACAGATTACTTTGCGAATCTAACAGCGGTGAATTGTTCGTAACTGCATTTGAGGGTGTTATTGATATCGTCACGGGCGAATTCCGCTATGTAAATGCAGGTCACGAGATGCCGTTTATCTGTAAAAAAGGCGAAAAATACAAACCTTTTAAAATCAGACCCGGCTTTGTTCTTGCAGGTATGGAGGGAATGAAATACAAAGAGGGTTCCCTTATACTTGAGCCCGGCGATAAAATCTTCCAGTACACAGACGGTGTTACCGAGGCTACCGATATCAACAATCAGCTTTACGGTATGGAAAGGCTTGAAAAAGTTTTAGGTGACAATGCTGATAAGTCCGTTTCCGAATTGCTTCCTGCCATTAAAGCGGACATTGACAAATTCATCGGTACTGCACCGCAGTTTGACGATATTACAATGCTTTGCTGTGAATTCAAAAAGAGAGGTAAAAATAATTAAGTGATTATTGTTTTATAATAATAAAGAATATTAAAAAGGCGGAATTTAAAATGAAAGAATTAACTTTAGAAGCAACAATTGAAAATGTTACTGCCGTTACCGATTTTGTTAACGAACAGCTCGAAGCTTATGATTGCCCGATGAAAGCACAAATGCAGATAGATGTTGCCATAGACGAACTGTTCAGCAATATTGCTTATTATGCTTATAATCCCGATGTAGGTCCCGCAACCGTTCGTGTTGAAGTTACGGAAGAACCGTTATCCGTAATAATTACATTTATTGATAAAGGCGTTCCGTATGATCCGCTTTCAACTGCCGATCCCGATATTACACTCTCGGCAGAAGAGCGCGGCATAGGCGGACTCGGAATATTTATGGTTAAAAAGACAATGGATGACATATCATACGAATATAATAACGGTCAGAATATTCTTAAAATTAAGAAAAATTTGTAATAACTAACCAAAAACAGCCGCTTGACTTTTGTGTCAGGCGGTTGTTTTTTTGTTTTATTGAGTTATGCAAAATTACTCTTCCATTTGCTTGCCGAGAAATGATGCGGCAACCTGCGCAAGTTTAATTTCCGTTTCACCGGGAACTTTTTTACCTATAACCGAAAGAAAAATAACCGAGCCGGTTATATCACCCGAACTGATTATCGGAAAAGCTATGCAGGCATCAACATCGGAATTTTCTATGGGAAAAAACTTTCTGCCGTTTTCACTTGCCACAAAGTTAGTTCTGTCTTCCATTAAAGTTTCAAGTTCTTTCGATATCCTTTTTTCGTATAAATCTTTTTTACTTACGCCGGAAACGGATATAACATGATCTCTGTCTGTAATTACTACCGGTAAAGAAGAAATTTTACTTAACACATCGGAATACTGACCGGAAAACTGAGAAATTTCACCCATAGGAGAATATTTTTTAAATATAACTTCTCCGTCAGATTCGGTAAATATTTCCAGCGGATCGCCCTCCCTGATCCGCAAAGTGCGTCTGATTTCCTTTGGTATGACTACTCTGCCGAGGTCATCTATTCGTCTTACAATTCCCGTTGCTTTCATTATTTACTCTCCTTAAATTATATTGTAAAAATATTTTGCTCAAAGGAATGTAAATAATTACAAATAAAAACAGGAATATAAAGGAAAAAACAGTTGCTGTATTCAGCACTTTTTTTGCACTGAATACAGCAACCGAAATTTTAATGTGACAAAATTGTAATAACAGGTTCAAGTATCTCTTTGGTAAGTTTTAATATTCTGTTAATCATATCAAACACAGGCTGTACCGTTGCAATTCCGACAAAATCTACAGATTTATTCGGAGCAACCGCAGATGATACCGAATTGTTTGTATTTTGATTACCACCGTAAACAGAAGCAATTTTTGAACCGATTCCGGCACTGCCGCTGAAAGAGGCTGTTCTTGTTACAGTTCCGTCAGAAGTTCCGACAGAAACGCCGCCTGCATTGCCGTAAGTCCATTTAATTACGGAAAGCGAGATAACAACATCGTCAGCCGAATTATTCATAATAACAATATCATCGGAAACAACACTGCCGTTATTATTCGTCCAGGTAATTACATCGCCTATACTTCTGTATGATTCGGATTTACTTGTAAATTTAAGTTCTTTATAACTGTTCTTACCGCAAATATTGAGGACCGCCTTACCGGATTCACCGTTAACTTTTGCAACTCTGCAACCGAGCGAAGTTTCAGCGGGGATTACAGAATTAGCAGTATTGATTTTAACGGTTATTGCACTGCCCTTCTGAAGTAATACTTCGGAGTTTGTTCTTGCAAGTTTATCCGTTTCATAAATACCGTTTGCATTTACATTTCCGGTTTTTTCATTACCGATAAGGTCTTTTATGAAAATATAATCGGCATTGCTTTCGGAAACCTCATTATATTCATCTGTTATCGCATTTTCACCGAGAGGATTATATACTCTTATGCCGTCAATGAAGAATTTATAAGAGTTATCATCTGACGCTTCTTCAAAGTTTACATCATACCACGGTGAATATACCGGCTTAACAGTAACGGTATATGTGCCGTACCCGGTACAGGTATAATTGATTACGGGTATCTGATAGAGTCCGTTTTCCTCGGATGTGTTCTTTGAAGGAACCCAACCGTAAGCGTATGCCGGTTTTTCACCCTCGCCCTCATACGGTGAACCGCTTTCATAATGAGTCGGCAACAAATATGCACGCTTATTACCCGAAACTATAACGGTTGCCGAATCAGTGTGAACAGGTGCAAAATAGAGCGGTTTATCTGTTTCGGCTAATGTAAGATTGCCGTCAGCATCCTCATAAAGTCTGCCGTATTCGTAGCCGTAATACGAAGAGAAGCCCTCTATCGTTGTTTCTCCTGTTTTATTGTTCTTTACAGTCACAAGGAAATACCCCGTTTCGCAACTTGCAACCGAGAACAAATCAAATCCCGTACCCGTAAAGTTAAAACTTACTGTTGATTTACCGCTGTTTTCTGCATTAACAAGGCAGTATTTTGCTTTTCCTCCCGAATAATCACTTACGGAATTATCATCAGAAACACCGTAAACCCCGTTGTTCTTTAATGTTGCAACTGCTTCTTTACCCGTTTCGTCGGTAACATCATGCCATTTGAATTTTTCGGGAGTATTATCTTCGGAAGCAAATTCAAGAACATCTTCCTCGAAATAAACCGAACTTGCGGGAATAACGGTTACTTTTCCGTAATAATACATACCGTCACTTTCCGAACAGTAATAAACCGTTGTCGTCTCGGAAATAACAGTTTTCGGAGTGAAGTTACCGTCTTTATCAAGTATAAATTCACTGTTACCGCTTAATCTGTCACTTGTTTTGTACGGTGTATTTATGAGTTCTGTATTTTCCGATAATACAGAGCCGACCTTTACAAGTTTTGCACCGTCGGAAGCAATCGGTAAAGTGGCCTTTCCGCCGAAATCAAATACAAATGTCTTGTCAACCGCTACATTTGATGTAAGGCAGGATGTCAGTTTAATCTGACCGTCTGTAATTCTTGAAATAATATCGGTATCGGCACAAAGAATATCGGAAGAATCACCGTTAATCATCCACTTTAAGGCACTTCCCTCTTGTGATGCGATAACAGCATAACCGTCAGCGAAAATATTATAATCTTTTCCGGTTACACCGTCATCGGTCAATACAGATTCATTACGGCAAATTTCAATATTACTGAATGTAACATTTCCTATTCCGTCATCTGCGGCAAAAATTATTCTCGCTTCAACCGCATTTTCGGGAGCCTTGAACCACATAGTTATATTTTCGGGCTCGGCAGGGTTAACATTAACATTACCGAAAGGCATCTTTTTAAAGTCGTTTCCGCTTTGCGCCTCGAAGTTCTGCATCCATACGGCAGGTGTTAACTGATATTCACCACCGACATCGCCGATATAGAATATATTGTTATTGTCATATCCTTCTTCTACATCTTTATACTGAATGTTATTGGGTGTAAACGCATCGCATTTTTCTTTACTGAAACCTTTACCGTTGTTGCTGTTATCGGTAAAACTGATTAAATTACCGTCTTTATCATAGAAAAGTATTTCCACCATCGGGCAATTACCGTTACCGTACTGCCTGTCATAAGTTTGAGTTACTCTGTAGCGGTACTCTCCTCCCGAAACAACCGGAATACGGTAATCGGAATTACGAAGTTCAACACCGCCCGCTTTATTGAGTAGCGTTACCGTATCACCGTTTACTGTAATATTTTCTTCATTTGAAACAGCATTTTTATAATCATCTATATTAAAGAGATTATCATAAACAACATCTGCATAACGGAATTTCCACTGTGCATAAAGCACCATATCACCGTCATAAATATACTCTCTGTCGCTGTTCCAATACTCACCTGTTACGGATTTACCG
>JAZUHA010000416.1:0-2966 GCA_045641485.1 Acutalibacteraceae bacterium | reverse complement strand
GAGAATGAACAAGAGCTTGAAGATGAACCGGATTTTGAAGATGAACAAGGCTTTGGCGGAATGAGTATGTAGCATATCGGGAATAACTTTCCGCAAAATGGCAATAATACAGTATGTAAAATTCAGGTAAAGGATGGTGATATTATTGAGAATATGTATAAATGACGAGCTTAAGGTCGTTGAAATTTGGTCGTGTGAAAATATCTTAAAAAATGATATTGTTGCTCTTCGTGACAAACTGTCCGATAATATCGACATCCCGAATAATTACAGAATTATAATATTTAATTCCGGCACAAGTGATTTGACGGAAGAAACAAAATATCTCTTAACAAGCAATATCAAAAAGGCAAACAAAAAGCTCCCGCTATGATAGTCGGGAGTTTTTTTGTTATTTGTTTTTTTCTGCTGCAAAATCCAGAATGTGTTTTTTGCGCTTTGAAAGCATTGTTTTATAAAATTCCTTTTGGATTTCACTAATAGCCTCGGTATTGTCAATAATTTCATATATCTTATCCATATCAATTCGTTTTACTATCTTTTTTAATGCCGTGTTGCAATCTTCAAACTCACCGGCGGATAAAAACTTAAAGTAGTTGATTTTCTTGCCGTTATAAGTTATTGCCGACAAAGGGATGTCAAAAACCCTGTGATTTATTTCATTTTTGCTTTCTAAAATTTCTTTCATCATTTCTTCATCGGCTTGCGGAAATAAGCTGCTGCCGCAGTCATATACAGGTGCAAGCGTAACCTCATCGGTGTTTGTGTCATATAAGAATCCCCAATTTCCGTTGTGTCTGTCCCAATTTCCGATAAATGCGTCAACAACAAACATATCCCAAAATCTTTCTTTAAGCTTTTCGGAATCAACGGAGGTTTGTTCTTCGATTGTAGATAAAATATCATTCAGGTCTGTTCCGTATCCGTTTCTTTCGGAATCAATAATACGGTTTTTCAAAGAAGCAAAGTCCTGAAGGACAATGCCGGGTTTTGTAAAATCCTTACAGGCTACAATAACTTTTGTTTTTCCTTTACTCATGAACTTTCCGAGTATTGTTTCCTGTACGGGTATATCGAGCGTTTCAAAAATTTTGCAGCCTATATATTCACTGATACAACTGTTTGTATAACTCATATCTTTATTCTTTGTGGGATATGGCGGAAATTTAAGCATATACTGTTCATCGTTATATATAACCGCAATTTTACCGCCGTTCGCACCGGCATAGGCTTTGTTCTTTTGCAATGCGTTTGTAAAATCAATCATATAGTATTCTCCATTCTTAAATACTTTCGCCTCAGATACCACGCCTGTTCGCTCGATATAAGCTGTTCTACCTCTGCCGAATTCAAATCTGCATTAAGCTCACACCAACAAATATCCCAATGCAAATCTTTTTTACCGCTGTCAATAATTTTCCAAGAGGCTTTCATACGTTCAAGAGATTCTTCTACATACTTTGGCAATCCACATTCAAAATGTAATGCATCATTCGGCATCCCTGTTTCCGGGTTATATTCATTGTCATCAAGCCCCATAATATCTTCCATAGACATATCTAATGCTTTTGCGATTTTGTATACGGTTTTTGCAGAGCATTTTCCGATTGAGCTTTTTCCCGAGCATATATCAATAACAGTAGTTTTCGGCACTCCGCTTATTTTTGAAAGCTGATATTTCGTTATATTTTCATTGTCTAACAACATTTGAAGTGTCATAGTTTCACCGTCCTTACACATATATTATATGCTAATATTATATCGGAATACCGACCGTTTGTCAATATGTTTAAGTAAATATCATTAAAACTATATGAACCGACATCCAAATCGTTAGTTTTTTAGTCTAACTTTTTGGAGCCGGTTCAACTTTCGTCAGCATAATCATTCCTTTGGAAGACCATATTCTCTTGTCATAGCATCTCTTGAAATAATCCATTGCTTACCGAATTTGCATACATCAACACCGTTGATTAACTTGCCGTATGAAATGGCCTTGCGAAGCGTGCTTTCGTTAAGTCCCCATAAAATAGAAGCATCACTAAATGATATCAGACTGTCAAACGGAGTTTTAACGGTGTTGCCGTTTGCAAACAATTCATCACAGGAAAGGTCAATATCGTCGTTCCAGCTTATTCCAAAGCCTCCGGCATCAACAGATACATCAAAAAACAAATTATCGTTTTTTAAAGCTTGAAACGGCTTCCATTTTTCAAAAAGCGGTTTTACATCATAGGATTTAGTGATACCTTCCGAAAACTGAACATTAAGAATATAATCACCAAGAGGAATCACGGATTTAATTTTGTGAAACATAAATTTCCTCCTTACATAAGCGGTGCGATTTCCGAAAATTCTTGATTTTCCCACATATTTAATGTTATCACGGTATCGTGATATTGTCAATAATTTTTATCCAATTCGCTCTCCCAAATGCAAAAAAGCATCCTTAAAAAGGAAAAATCGTTCAATTTGTGTCAACGTTGTCTGTAGCGGGTCGCATTCTCTTATTCTTAAAGTTCTTCTTATTTCCTTGGGAATAACAATTCTGCCAAGGTCATCAATTCTTCTTACAATTCCTGTTGCTTTCATATAATATTTGCTCCATTTCATTTACATAATAATTTTTTCTTGGTTATTGTCTGTATTTTTTGAAGTTTTATGTAAATTTTTAATGGGAATTTATTGTAAATTTTTGATTAGCGAAATCAATTGAAAAGAGCAATTTGAAGTGTAGGATTGGCATAAAGTTTTCTGCGAATATGAAGTATTTTTTCTTGCTTCCGTCATTTTCACGGAAAATCTTCTCACAAGAAAAAATTTCATATAAAAAAGAGAAAAAATGGCGTCAACATCTTGAAAATTACAAACAAAAGTGCTATAATTAAAATGTATGATTAGGTTTTATGTTTTTGATATATGAATCAAGGCGGACGGTTAACGGAATGGTCAAGACCATTCCCTAC
>JAZUHA010000415.1:0-3148 GCA_045641485.1 Acutalibacteraceae bacterium | reverse complement strand
TGAAAATGTTACGGCATATTTTCGTGATAATGTGGGCGAATGTTCGCTAAATCACAATGCCATAATCCCCTTTTACAAAACATTTATGACTGAAAAACCGCAAACCGCATCGGTTGCATTCTTGTAGGTGATTGATATGTTCCAAAAACTTGACGGTGCCGAACTCGGACTTGATATGCTTAAACTTTATAAAAAAGTTTTTGATGTTCAGGGAAGAAATACAGGAGGTTCGCTTGACTACGAAAGTGAGTTTGATTGCGGCTTTGATGCCATACAAACTGTAAGCGAAAATGTTATCTTCTATTGCCTTGAAGATTTCCCCGAAAATTGTATGTTCAAAATAACCTTTGATGAAATGCCCGAATTTTTCCGCCTTTGCAAACTGTATGCGAGAAATCACGGTATTTCATTTATAAATACTAAATACTTTGAAGATTTGGTGGGATTTATTGCAGACAGATTTTCGGAAAATTGGGCGAGAGGTCTTGCATGGAATCTTGTGGCTCCCAAAAAAATTTGCAAGAAGAAAACATATCACCTGTATGTTGAAACCTGCGGAGAGTATTATGGATTTTCACAGCTTGCAATAGCTCTTTACGATATAGACGAATATATCAAAATTATGGCTGATGAACTTCTGGAAGTCGTGGCAAGCGAAAGCAAGATAATTCGTTTCGGTAAGCAAAAACAAATTGGAAAGAAGGCGGCATAGTTGCAAGAAGAATTAGTAATCCACATTAAAGAAGATTCAACCGTTTTTATGGAAATCAAAGAGGGTAAAACCGTTAAAACAAAGGTTGTTTCACCCGAAGCGCTGATTAAAGCCATTAAAAGTTCTCTTACAGGCAGAACGGTTAAAACGGGGTTATTACCGCAGCACATCTTGAATGTAACTATGAATACGGAGAACGATTCAAGGTATGTCACCTTTGAATTTCCCGATTCTGTTGCGGATATAACCTATATGGAAACGGAGTATAAAAACTTTCCGTTACCACGCCTTGTATTCGGTATAAAAATATCTTCAAGCGGGAGAATTGAGGGCGTGAATCTCGGCGTTCCTGCACTTGGAAAACTTAGGGAAGATACGGTAATGTATTACTATCCTTTCTCAAATGTAAACCGTTTTTCAATGTGTACCGGTGCCAATGCTTTACCGCATATCAAGTCTTTAACGGGTCTTGAAAATCTTTCAAGATTTATTATAAGTCTTCCCGATAATGATGATTATTTTAATTCAAAGCATAATAAACCGAATCTTGAACATCGGGATTTGCTTGAACTGTTAAAGGATAAGGATACAAAGTATTATTACGATAAAATCCTTATTCCGATGCCGGACACAACACTGAAAGATTTTATTTAACGGAGGGACTTTATGAACGAAGATCAGGCGAAACAATTGCAGTTTCCGTTTAAATCGGACGAAATCGAATGGCGTGTTTTACGCCTTTCAAAAGACAAAACCAAAGGTCAGGTTGCGGCGTATGTCGATTCCAGAGCCATACAAAACCGCCTTGATAAAGTCATAGGCAGAGAAAATTGGCAAAACCGTTTTGTCTCAAGCCCCGGTAAAGACAATGCAAGCACAACACATGTTTGTGAAATCAGCATTTATTATCCGGATAGAAAAGAATGGATAACCAAAAGCGACGGTGCCGGATGCACGGATATAGAGCCGATTAAAGGCGGTCTGTCGGGTGCGTTCAAGCGTGCCGCATCTATGTGGGGAATAGGTCGCTACCTTTACAGTCTTAAAAATATTTGGGCTTTAGTTGATGATAAATTCATTGCCGAAAGCGAAAAGCCAAAGCTTGATGAAGCGTATAACTGTTTTGTTAAGCGGCTTTTGAACAACAGTAATGAAAAGAAGGAGGAGCCGAAAGCAACTCCTAAAGAAACAAAGACCGAAAAGCCCAAAACACCCGCAGAAAACAAACAGGCTATCCCGAACGGAAGATTTTCCGGAAACGACAAACCGAAATCTGAATTATTCAGAGTAGTTGACCTTAAGTTCACACAGGGAACGAGCAGTTCCCGTACCTTTGTTTCCTTTAAGTCCGAAAAGGGTAAAACCGTTTCGGGATATATTAAAGGTGAATCGGAACTTAGCATTGGTCAAGATGTAAAAGAATTAAAAGTTACGCAAAAGCATTCCGATGTAGTCGGTGATTACAACATAATTGACGGCTACAAAGTAGCGGCGTAAAAAAGAAAGGACAAAAATTTATGAAAACCCCTAAATTCAAATTATTGTCATCAATTATTATTTCGTTTTTTGTGGCGGTTTCAGCACTTTGCTGCACCCTTATCATTTCGTTTCCCGGATTTGTTAACAGCAAATACGGAATTGTCTTGATAATTTCCGGTGCAGTAGGATTTTTAAGTTATCTCGTTTTAATCGGCTCGGAAAAGTGTATCGAGAATCGTTACACAGACAGGATAGAAAGAGAAGTACAACTCCGCAAAGAATACGGAGAAGATGCTGCTTTTTTAACCGATGAAAACAATAAACTTAAAGCCAAAATATCCGAACTTGAAAAGAAACCCGAAACTGAATCGGAATACAAGGAAAAGTATACAAACTTAAAAGCTTTTCAGGATAGTTTTCCGCTAATAATTGATCCGCTGTTTGTTATTCACAATATTATGCGAACTGAACTTTGGGTTGGCAAATACAGTCGTTGGCTTATTGTAGGCGAAGCAGACAATGAACTTTTTTCCTGCCCTGTTTTAAGGCAGGATGTTCAATCGTTCAAAGAGATGCTTACTCTTGCAAAGGGCTGTCGCACTGTAGATGAACTTGCCGAAATAGACCAAAGCAAAACACTTATTTGTGAATAGGAGAAACGGTATGGAACAGTTAACATCAATGAAAATCTTTGGGATTACGCTTTCAAACTTCCGTAGGTTTACAGAAGAAAAACACTTTGATTTGGGCAATATAAGTTGTGTGTTCGGGCATAACGGCTCCGGCAAAACAACCCTTGCTCATGCGGTATGCTATGCACTTTACGGTGTTACCTATTACGGTGAGCAGAAGATAGAACGCCTTATGAATGAAAATTCAAAGGATACTTCTGTCGAATTGCAGTTCTCCGACCAAAACGGAGATTCGCATACGCTTATTCGAAAAAGAGCAGGGGAT
>JAZUHA010000414.1:0-2081 GCA_045641485.1 Acutalibacteraceae bacterium | reverse complement strand
GACCTCATCAACTATTGCATAATGAAGATCTCTAAGAACCATCTTTTCTTTGTAAATTACCATGTTATCACGAAGATAATCAAAACCAAGTTCGTTGTTTGTTACATAAGTAATATCGCACGCATACTGTTCCTGACGTTCTTCAGATTCCATTTGATTAAGGACGCATCCAACACGAAGACCTAAGAATTCATGAATTTTGCCCATCCATTCAGCATCACGCTTAGCAAGATAATCATTTACCGTAACTATATTGACGCCTTTTTCCTCAAGAGCATTAAGATATGCTGGCAAGGTACATACAAGTGTTTTTCCTTCACCTGTTTTCATCTCGGCTATACGGCCCTGATGAAGGATAATTCCACCAATAAGCTGAACTCTGTAATGTTCAAGGCCTATGGTTCTTCTTGATGCTTCCCTTACGGCCGCAAAAGCCTCAGGCAAAATATCATCAAGTGTTTCTCCGTTTTTAAGGCGCTCCTTAAATTCGGGCGTTTTTGCTTTTAATTCTTCGTCCGTTAAAGCGGCATACTCTTTTTCAAGAGCAAGAACCTTGTCCTTTGTGCCGTTTATTCTTTTGATTTCTTTCGAGGAATAGTCCCCGAATATTTTTTTCAGTAAAGACATAGTCCGGTGTCCTTTCAAACATAAATATACAAATATCAGTATAACATACAATTATTGTTATTGCAAATGTTTTGACAATGGTTTACAATTATTTTATAATTTTTTTAATAAAAATAATTGCAACAGTTCACCGAATTTATTTGTCTTATATATGAGAGTATTTAAAACGCCTTAAGGATGTGGTAGCGTGGAGTTATCTTTTTTAGTCGAAAAAGCAAAATCGGGTGATGCGGGTGCTTTCGGGCAGCTTTACGGTTTTTATTCAAATGATATGTACAGGTTTGCACTGTATTACCTCAATAATACATACGATGCCGAGGATGCCGTTCAGGAAGCGGCTGTTTCGGCTTGGAAAAATATTGACGCATTAAACGATAATTCGCTTTTTAAAGCATGGCTTTTTAAAATACTCTTAAATAAATGCAAAAACATACTTTTATCAAAGAATAAAATGCCGGATATGTTGCCTGAGGATGACTATACATTTTTACTTGAAAACAAAAGCGGCGAAAGTTCTTCTTTTAAAAGTTGTGAAATTCTTGAAGCGTTAAATTCTCTCACACCGCCCGACGGTCAGATTATTTTGCTTTCCGTTATAGGCGGATTTAAAAGCGGTGAAATATCAAAAATATTCGGTATTCCGCCCGGAACGGTGCGCTCAAAACAAAAACGGGCGTACGAAAAACTTAAAAATATACTTAAAGACGGGGAGTGACTTTTTTGGATAAAAATTTTGAAAGCGAAATATTCGGTGAAGAAGAACTCGAAAAACTTAACGGATATTTAAAAGAAAACGAAAATATCGTTTTTCCCGAAAATATTTCCGAGGAAAAAATAAAAGAAAAAATATCGGAAATTCCGCAGGAAAAAGCGGAAAACGGCGAGTTAAAAGAAAAAAAGAATAAAAATAAGATTATCAGAATTCTTTCAGCCGCCGCTGTATTTATTGCGGTTTTGTCGTCTTTGATTTTTGTAAAACCGCAGCAGAAAACAAAACCGCAGATTGAAAAAGAACAGGTGGTTACGGTACCGCAGAAAACAGTGGAAAGTGACTATACGGAAATTGAAAATATGTTTAAAAAGTACGCCGAAAACTGCCGAAAAAAGCAGACAACGATTAACGCTGTTTACGGTACTGCAAAAACCGGCATTGCTCCCGACGGTGATGTTGCATTTAACAGCGCGGCTGATGTTAAAGCAACTGAGGAAAATACTTCTGCTCCCGCAAACGGCAACGGAAATCACGGCGAAACAAATGAACAGGTAGCAGGTGTTAACGAAGCCGATATTATAAAAAATGACGGCGAATATCTGTATGTTGCAAAAAATACCGAACCCGATTGGAGCGGTGTTTACAATGCAAACGGGGAAAAAACCGAAAACGGAAAAGTAAAATATTCCTGCGAAATAGCAATATTAAAGCAAAACGGTGACGGTACTCTTGAAAATGTGGG
>JAZUHA010000413.1:0-7547 GCA_045641485.1 Acutalibacteraceae bacterium | reverse complement strand
CACATAGTCGAAAATCTTAATCTTAGAATATACCCTGAGCCATCATAGCCTTTGCAACCTTCAAGAAGCCTGCAATATTTGCACCTGCAACAAGGTCATAGCCGAAGCCGTATTCTTCGGAAGCCTTTGCGGAATTATCGTGGATGCTCTTCATAATGCCTTTAAGTTTTGCATCAACTTCTTCTGCCGACCAGCCGTAGCGCATTGAGTTCTGGCTCATTTCAAGAGCGGAAACGGCAACACCGCCTGCATTAACAGCCTTTGCGGGAGCTACTGCGGTGCAGTTTTCTTTAAGGAAAGAAAGCGCATCGTTCTTTGTGGGCATATTTGCAACTTCTACATAATATTTTACGCCGTTTTTAACGATTTTTTCTGCTTCTGCCATGTCAATTTCGTTCTGAGTAGCACAGGGCATGCAAACATCAACTTTAACTTCCCACGGCTTTTTGCCTGCAAAGAACGGAACACCGAATTTATCGGCATAATCCTGAACTTTATCTCTGCCGGAAGCTCTCATTTCAAGCATAAAGTTGATTTTTTCTTCTGTGTTTATGCCGTTTTCGTCATAAACGTATCCGTCGGGACCGGAAATGGTAACGACCTTGCCGCCGAGTTCCGTAATTTTTTTAACAGCACCCCAGGCAACATTGCCGAAACCGGAAATTGCAAAAGTTTTGCCCTCGATTGATTCGCCGAAATGCTTGAGCATTTCTACAACATAATATGTTGCACCGAAACCTGTAGCTTCCGGACGGATAAGAGAACCGCCGTAAGAAAGACCTTTACCCGTTAAAACGCCGTTTTCATAATTTGCCTTAATGCGTTTGTACTGACCGAAAAGGAAGCCGATTTCTCTGCCGCCTACACCGATATCACCTGCCGGAACGTCTGTATCGGGACCGATAAAGCGATAAAGTTCTGTCATAAATGCCTGGCAGAAACGCATAATCTCGGCATCGCTCTTGCCTCGGGGGTCAAAGTCGGAACCGCCCTTGCCGCCGCCTATGGGAAGACCGGTAAGGCTGTTTTTATAAGTCTGCTCAAAGCCGAGGAATTTCATAATACCGCTGTATACGGACGGATGGAAACGAAGACCGCCCTTATAGGGTCCTATAGCGTTATTGAACTGAACACGGTAACCGCGGTTTACCTGTGCATTGCCGTTATCGTCCATCCAGGTAACTCTGAAAGATACCTGTCTGTCCGGCTCTGCCATTCTTTCGAGAATAGCATTTTTTTCATATTCCGGATGTTTTTCGATTACGGGAGCAAGAGAGGAATAAACCTCTGTTACAGCCTGAACAAATTCGGGTTCGGAAGCGTTTTTCTCCCCAACTTTTGCGAGAACTTTTTCGATGTACTCATTTTTCATAAAATCACCGCATTTTCTGTAAATTTCAAACAAATAACCGGCGTGCGAATATGCTCTGCAACGCCCTGTCGTTTTGTTTCAGTATATTACCCTTTGCATAAAAAGTCAAGTTGTTTTTTGTGCAGTTTTTTGTTTTTTTTAAACTTTTTAATTGTACAAAATCACTATAAACAGAGATATATTTACTTTTTCTTGACAAAAACTTCCGTTAAGAATAAAATTTATATATTCGGTAAAATACAAATTGAATCTGAATTTAAACAGGAGTTAAAGCAGTGGACAGAAAAGAATACGATAAATTGGTGAAAACAATAAATTTCCACATGAATTTATATTACAATAATGATGCACCCGAAATAAGCGACTATGAATACGATAACCTTATGCAATCGCTTAAAAAGGCGGAAAAAGAGCATCCCGAATGGGTAACAAAGACTTCTCCCTCTCAAAAAATCGGCGGTGTGGCAAAAAGAGAAGCCGGAGTAAAAGTTACTCACGATGTGCCTATGCTCTCTATAGAAGATGTTTTTACAAAAGAAGATGTTATCGCCTGGGTAAATAAAGTACACGCTTTGCACCCCGACTGCACTTTTTCGGTAGAGGAAAAAATAGACGGTTTAAGTATGACTTTGCGCTATGAAAAAAGAGATGACGGTCTTCTTCATCTTACCCTTGCCGAAACAAGAGGTGACGGGCTTACCGGTGAAGATGTTACGGTAAACGCACTTGTTATACCCGATGTACCCGAAACCATCGACCTGCCGTATACTTCCCTGCAACTTCGGGGCGAAGTATATATGAGCCACGAAGATTTTGCCGGATTTAATGAAATTCAGGTAAAAAACGGCAAAAAAGAAGCCGCCAACCCGAGAAACCTTGCCGCAGGCACATTAAGGCAACTTGACCCTGCAATTACCAAAGAGCGCGGGCTTAAGATGTTTGTATTCAATGTTCAGAAAGGTCCCGAAGAACTTACAAAAAGCCATACAGACGGTCTTTCGCTTCTCAAAGAAAAAGGCGTTCCCGTTGTTTCTTACCGCAGATGTAAAACAGCAGAAGAAATTCTGAAAGCGATAGACCTTATTGCCGAAAGCCGTGAAAACCTCAATCACGATATTGACGGTGCTGTCATAAAAACAGACGAAACACGCTACCGTGACGATTTCCCGGCAGGCAGTAAATATTCGTCCGGTCATATTGCATACAAATATCCGCCCGAAGAACGTGTTGTGGTTATTGATGAAATACTCGTAGATGTCGGCAGAACGGGCAAACTCACATTTACGGGAGTTTTTCACGATAAAGAAACGGGAAAACCCGCAAAACTCTGCGGAACATCCGTTTCAAGAGCCACGCTCCATAATCAGGACTATATTACCGATATGAAAATAGGCATAGGCGGAAGTTATAAACTTTTTAAAAGCGGTGAAATTATACCTAAACTCAACGGCTGTACCGAGGAGCCGAAAGAAGTATTTAAAGCCCCGTCTTTTTGCCCCGTATGTAAAAGCGAACTTGTAAGAGAAGAAGATACCGCCGATATAAAATGTATTAACCCCGTGTGTCCCGCACAACTTTCAAGAAATATTGCATACTTCGTTTCTCTTGACTGTATGAACATAATGGGGCTAGGTGATACAATTATAGATGATTTAATTAACGGGGGTTATTTAAAATCCTGCGCCGATATATACAATCTTAAAAGTTACCGTGAAGAACTTATCGAAAAAGGAATAATCGGCAAAGAAAAAAACACCGATAAAATACTCACAAAAATAGAACAATCAAAAGAAAACGATGCCGAAAGACTTCTTACAGCACTTGCCGTACGGAATGTGGGCAAAAGAACGGCAAAAGACATTATGAAACATTTCGGCAGCATAAACGAACTTGAAAATGCAACAAAAGAAGAATTGCTTTTAATTGACGATATAGGCGAAACGACAGCCGACTGCATTATTTCGTTTTTTAAAGACGAAAAAAACAAAGCCGTACTCCGTGAACTCGAAAAGTACGGTGTAAATATGACTGCCGCCGAAAAAACAGACACAACGGAAAAACTTTCGGGGCTAACCGTTGTGGTAACGGGTACTCTCCCCACTCTCGGCAGAAAAGAAATTACCGACCTTATAGAGAAAAACGGCGGTAAATGTGCGGGAAGCGTAAGCAAAAAAACTTCGCTTGTTGTGGCAGGCGAAGCGGCAGGCTCCAAACTTACCAAAGCAAACGAATTGGGCGTTAAGGTAATAAATGAAAATGAATTTTTGGAAATGATAAAATAAATACAGTTCCGTTTTTACCGTTTTTTCAAAAACGAATATTTTTGTAAAAGGGTCTGTCGCAATCATAAAAAACTTGCGACAGACCCCGATATGTTTACTTTTTTACTGTAGCACTCTTAACGGCACTGTACGCACTTTTCTTACCGTAAGCATTAACCGCCGCAACCTTTATATAAATTTTCTTACCTGCAGTGAGTTTAGTGAGAGTATATGTAAGTTTAGCGGTCTCGGTTACTTTAGTGAACTTCTTACCGTCGGTTGATTTGTATACGATGTATTTTGAAGCACCTGTGACCTTCTTCCATTTTATTGTCGCTGTCTTTGCTTTTGAAGCTTTAACAGAAACATTCGGTGCGGAAGTGAGCGTGGCGGTTTTAAGAATAGCACTTGTCTTTCCCGAAAATTTCTTTGTGCCGTCAAGTGATGTTACACGGAACTGATATTTTGTACCTGCTTTAAGCGATGAAACGGTAAGAAAGTTTGTTGTAACCGTTTTTACCGTTTTCCATTTTCCGGTTGATGCATTATACTTTTCAACCTTATAGTATTTTGCACCCCCAACCTTTGTCCATGTGAGTTTTATTGATGATGTTTTGACTGCAGAAGCTTTCAGACCTGCGACCTGCCGCGGAACGACTTTGTATTTCAGTGTCTTTGTACCGCTGTAATTGCCTTTAAAGCTTATTGTGACAGTGTACTCACCTATTTTCTTGCCGGAAGAGGAGTATTTAACGGTGTAGTTATCTTTTGAAACGGCTTTTCCCTTATAGTCCTTAACCGTCACATTCGGCTTATGAGTTTTTGTGTCATAAACATAAGTACTTTTACTTAGTATTACCTGACCGACCTTGTAAATGACGGTTTCTTTAACCGTGCTTGTAACAGCTTCATCATTGCTTTTGAAAGTGATTGCGATACGGGTGCCGTTTTTTGAAGAAGTCGCGGGAAATGTCTTTATTGCGAGTGTTGTGCCGCTCTTTTCATCAAAGGAAATATCATAATCAACGGGATCGATTACGGTTGAAACGGAAAGCACCTCACCGCATACACGGCATTTACAGCCCTGCGTTCTGCCCGGTTTAGTGTGTGTCGGGGCAATCGCGTTTTTTGTGATAACAATATCGTGACCGAGTGCGGGGATTTTCTCTATAGTCTTCTGTTTGCCGCAAAGACACTTTATTTCCCGTCTGCCGACAGTCGTGCAGGTAGGTGCGGTAATAACTTCACCGTCGGGGTTATCAATAATATGTCCGCTGAGTGCCTCCTTTTCCGAATATGTGTATCCGCAGCTGCAGGTGTAGGTTTTTATGAAAGTACCGTTACAGGTTCGCTTTCCCGTTGTTTTCACGGTAAAGTTGTGAGTATGTGCAGGGAGAGATTCTGTTTTAAAGCCGTTTTCCTGTGCCGTATTAAATATATCGCTGTCAGAGTATGCACAGATTATTGTTCCTTCGGGAAAAGCATCCGGGCAGAAATAAATACTTTTGCCTTTAAATATAACCTTTTCAAGACTGTCACAGCCCGAGAAGGTATATGAACCGGTGGTTTCCGCCTTGCTGCCTATTTCAAAAGAGGTCAGACTTTTACAATTTTCAAACGCACCGGTACACGAAAGGCTGATATATGAACCGAAAACTGCATTTTCAAGCTTTTCGCAATCTTTAAATACATAATCTCTCAGTGAAGTGTCACTTTTGTCTGCGACAAAGTTCAAAAGTTCCGTACAGCCTTCAAATGCATTGTTTTCAATATAAAGTATATCTGCCGAAGCCGACACCTCTTTAAGAGCGGTACAGCCTTTGAATGCATAAGCGTTAATCATTATATCGGCAATATCCGTATTTTTTATATTGAGCTTCGTTATACCGGAATAAGCGAAAGCATATCTGCCGAAATAAGAGAAATTTGTATACTTGTCAAAGCCTTTAAAATATTTGCAATTATAAAACGCATAATCCGAAACAATCCCTTTCGGATTTTTCATAGAAACTTCTCTTAGATTTTCACAGCCGTAAAATGCACTTGCTCCGATTTCACCTTCGGTTTCGGGCAAATATACCCCCCGGAGGCTCACACAGTTTAAAAAACACGACTCTGAAATTCCACCGATATTACCTGTAACCTTGAATGTCTTTATTCCCGTATTTTCAAAAGCCCCGCTGCCTATTTCAGTCACACTGCCGCCGAGCGTGATATCACCCGAAAGTGAGGTACAAGCCGAAAATGCATTATTTCGGATTATCTCAAGTGAATCGGAAAAAATAACGGTTTTCAGTGATGCACATTCTCTGAATGCTCCGGAACCTATTATTTTTACATTACTCAAATCAACCTTTTCAAGTGCAGTCAATCCGCAAAAACAGGCAAGCGGAATTTCAGAGAGAGTTTCGGGCAGTATTATATTTTTCACGCCCGTACAGCCGTAAAACGCATTTGCACCTAAAAATTCAATGTCTTGCGTAAGAGCTATTTCTTCAAATTCATCAACATTATAAAATGCATTCTCACCGATATAGGTAAGTTTTTCGGGAAAATTTTCAAAAGTTACATTTTCAACATAACTGTAGGCATTTTTTCCGACATGGATAAGACTGTTCGGAATATTGGCATCGGTTATTCTTCCGGAAAACACATCGTCACCTATAAATTCCGTATTTTCACCGAAATGAACCGAGTTAAGCATTGAGCAAGCGAAGAAAGCTCTGTTTTCTATTGTCTTTACCGAGTTCGGTAAAGTAACTTTTTCAAGCCTGCCGCACATTTCAAATGCCGATTCGCCGATATATTCAAGAGAAGATACACCGTCAAAAACAATTTCTTTAAGGCTGTAATTACGGTAGAATGACTTTTTGCCTATTTTCCTTATTGAGGCGGGAATATGTATTCTTTCAATACCGCTTGTCACGGTAAGAAACTCATCGGCAATTTCCGTTACGGGCTTTCCGTTATGCTCGGCAGGAACAAAGAAATCCTTCGGGTATGTGCCGCCGATATATGACGTGATTTTATAATTCCCGTCTTCAAGCTCTTCAAAAAGGAAGCAATCTTCAAAATCCGAGTTGTAAATATAAAATTCATCTTCTGCGGCGGAAATACTCGTAGGAGAATGGACAAGGAATGTATATGTTTCGCCGGCTTTGAAATTCAGAGTAATTTGCTGTCCTATATTTTTTCTGTAGCTGAAGCTTCCGTTTCCTTCCGGGTCTGAATATGCGAAAAACTGATCTTTACCTCTTACAAACGTCCTTTCTCCTGTCGTTTGCGGAGTAAACAGGAAACGAACTGCTTCGTTATTTGTGAAAAGAATCCTCTCTGAGGCTTTTTCAAAAATCGAAGTGTTACCCGAATATCGGATATCATCGCCGCAGATCACGGGAAACTTTGCTGACTTGTTCTTGTAGTTAACCCTGACACTGTGGCTGCCCCCGACACTCAGCAGGCTCTCATCAAATTCGATTTCATCTCTTCTGCATTGGTGCTTCGACTTAACACCGTCTTCAAACTCAATAAGAACGGAAAGCCCGTCAATCTTAAGAGTGTTATCCGTGCCGATAAGATAACAGGTTTTATTCGGCTTTGTGTAAACTGATATATCCTTAATTTTTCTTTCTTTAATATCCTCAAAGTTTATGCCGTAAGTAAACGCATACTCATCAAGCGTTGAACCGGGCTCTGATACAATAGTTGTGTATTTTTCTATTGTGTATGAAACAATACCGTCTGATTTAGTCGGTGCGGCAACAACACATCCGCCGTTCGGAACAGTAAGTTTTTCAAGTTCCCTGCAATCTTTAAACGCACAATTTTCTATTTTGGAAATGCTTTTTGAAAGAGTAATATTTTTAAGAATCGTACAGCCCTTGAAAGCATTTTCACAGATTCTTTTAACCGCC
>JAZUHA010000412.1:0-7279 GCA_045641485.1 Acutalibacteraceae bacterium | reverse complement strand
GGAATGCCCGAAGGAAACACTGTTGCCGTATGAAAAACTGCTGACTCTCAGAAACGAAGTAATACAGCGTCAACAAATATAACAACATTTACACAAACCGCCATTAATACAGGAAAAAATCAAATTAAAAAATAAAGCCCTCGAAAAATGATTACATTTCATTTTCCGAGGGCGATTTTTTTGATAAAAAATTTTAGTTTTTTAATGTTTCATAAAGTATAGTTTTAGATACAATTCGTAAATTTGAGAAAAAATATAAATGTTAACCCAAAATCAACTTAAAATTTGCAGAAAATAACAAATTTTCCTAATTCAGAAAATTAAATCATAAAAAAGTATTGATTTTTTGCAATTCTTGTAATACAATTACTAGGTCTGTAAGTGTTTTTTATGGTATACATTTTGATACAGTTTCAAATTCCGGATTATTATAAGGAATGCGGGGATGTTATCACCTACGGGTTTTGCTTAAGCCCTGTTTATCAAAGGGATGGGTTTACTGATTTGCAACCTTCCGTCATTTCCTGCGGAAATGCCACCTCCCTTGAAAGGGAGGCCAAAAGCCGCCACAATGATATCCGGAGGATAATATAACCGGAGCTTTGCTCCCCGAAATTCCGAATTCCGAAATCTGAATTTATATTTCCCATCATCCGTCACCTACGGTGCCACCTTCTCCCGAGGGAGAAGGAAGAAGCGGAACTTGACACTTTATCAAATCGGGGCGCCAGGGATGTCGTCCCCTACAAACTTAACACTTAAACTTTTAGCAAGTTAATTATTTCACATTTAATGTGGGAGGTATATATAATGAAAAGAATGAAAAAAGGATTGTCACTTTTGCTTTGTGCCATTATGGTGCTGGGCACTGTTGCAGTCGGCTTCGGCGGTTTACTGTCGATAAAGGCTTCAGCAGCAGGTGACGGCAAACTTAAAGCTGATGCCAACGGCGATTTCAAAATTTTACAGGTCGCCGATATCCAGGATAGCTGGAAAGCAAACGGCACGGTCAATGGCTGGGAGCGCACAGTTGAAATGATTGAGGCTGCTGTTACTCTCAAGAAGCCCGACCTTATCGTTATGACCGGTGATAACATTGGCCCAGAGGATTCCGACGACCGTCTTACAAGCCGCACCGACTTTGAATATTCCGTGCAGAGAATAGTTGACTGCTTCCACGGTGTTCCTTTTGTTGTTACTTACGGTAACCACGACTACGAGCGCAACACCAACGGAAGTCAAAATATTTCTCTGTCCGATCAGGATCAGATTTATCACAGCCACGGTGCTTTAACTTTAAATCAGACCGGAATGACTATTTCAAGCTCATCAGCTAACTCCACCGCGAGATACGGCACAGGCTATCTTGATGTTTATGATTCAACAGGCACAAATGTTATTGAGCGTGTTATCGTTCTCAACTCCGGTAACTACGAAGGCTCAAGAAGCCCCGCTCAGTACGGCAGAGTCGGTGTCAACAATGATGACTATAAGCAATACGATTATCAGAATGTTGTTAATGCCGTAAATTCATGGACAAGTGACACAAGCATCAAGTGCATCGCTTTTGAGCATATCCCCATTCAGGAAATGTTCTACGGTGACAGTGCCTCAACCTCCATTTGTAAGCAGGATTCAAACGGTTACAGCATTTATCCCAGCAACACGGGCAGAATAAACACCGCAGCAAAATATGTAGAAAATGGCTCCAATCCAACCGTTACCGGTAAATTCCATGAAAACGCCGGTCAGGCTTACGGCAGCACATTAGAACTGTTTAATGCTCTTGCAGGTAAAGACAATGTTGCGGGTCTCTTCTTCGGCCATGAGCACACCAACACTATTACCGGTGTTGCAACGATCGGCGGCAAAACTCTGCGCATGGGCTACGGCGGCGGTATGCTTGTTTATACAGACTATGTTGGCGACTCAGCTTATGCCGATAATAACCCTCTTGCAAGCTTTTATACTCTTAATAAAGACTATAACGGCGTTAATGACACCACGCATTTCAGCAAGGATGTTCTGACTTATTTCGGTATCACCCGTGATGCAAATAACAAGAATCTCTACTCAAATAACCAGAAATACATCAGCGATGTTCGTCTGTTTGTTGCCAACACTCCTAATGCGCCTGCCACAAGCGGTTCCGGTCACTTTGCGGAAGCGGTTGCCAACTGCGTTGCTGCGGGCTATACACCTATTGAAGATACTTATACTCAGAACTCAATTCTCGACGGCGCCAACTATGTTCAGGTTGCCGATTTCAACTTTGACTCCTATTCATGGGACGCATGGACAGGCGCAAGAGCTGTTTGCCTTGGTTATAAGACCACTACAGACCCCAACGAAGCAATCACCGATATCAGAATTTACACCGGAAGTGATAATCCTCCAGCAACATATACCGATCAGGAGCTTTGGCCGAATCAGAATAACTCTGCCATAACCTGCCAGAATACCCGTAACACCACCGGAACAAATTCGCCTGTTATTACCTACTATAACTCAAACTATGATAATAACGGTACTTCGCTGAGAACCGATACTAATGCTCAGATAAAATTCAATGATGGACTTAATGCTCTCGGTGCTTCTCAGAATACATGGCTGTTCTACACCAAGGACTACCGTGCCGGTCTGCCCGTAAAGAGTCTTTTCACAAATATTACTTCCACTTATAAGGTTGCCGGTAAAGAAAAGCCCTTTACAGGTACAGACGGTTTTGCAATGTACACAAACCTTAACCTGAATAAGAATAACAATGAGTATCCTTATTCTTGGGTTCAGTATCTCAATGATACCAGTGACCTTGCTTGGGATATGGCTGCAGCAAACGTCAAAATGAACTATACAAATAAGCTTCTTGGCGGAGATAAGCAGACCGCTTCCTGGGGCTTCATAGGTATGACTCACGCTCTTCCCACAGATGAGGACTTACTTGCGGAAAATGTTGTTGAAACTGTTTCACCCGTTGCTGTTCCCGAAACGGTTTATCTCACTTCTGCTGCAAGTGCAATGACCGATTTCCAGCTTGCCGTCAACAATGTGATGACTGTAAGCGGCGGCACAACCAAGGTTGCACTTCAGCCTGCAGATACAACGATGAAGGCTTACTTCTACCTTCCCGGTGCAACACTTAATTCAGTTTCACTTTCAAGCGGTACGGCTTCAATAGCAACAAAGAATCTCACCTTTACAAATAATAACGGTCTTTATTCATTCAGTGCCGATATTTCTTCCGATACAAGCTATAAACTTTCAACAGGCCTTGCCGCAGGCGGAACGGGTACGATAAAGTGGACCTTCAATTTTACTCCTACCGGCGGTTCAGCCGAAACAGTGGAGGCATATACCACTTGTTATGCTCCCTATCAGGGTGCTGTTGCCGGTATTGCGGCATCGACATCTCACAGAACAACATGGCCTGTTACTTCTTATGCAACAGGTGCATCATGGACTGCTATTTGGGGTTTCCATGAGGTTGTTAACAGCCAAAATCCCATGTATCTTTCCGGTGTTACAGGCAATGCCGACGGTAACTACAATCAGGCAGATGCAACTGCTGTATACAAATATACTCTTGCAAACTGCACAACAAACCCGACCAATTATGAGGGCGGTTCAGCACCGAGCACCTCTAATTTGCTTGCTTCAAATGACGGTAGTGTTATAGCAAACGGAACAAGCGGTACCGCATACTATTATAAAGATTCGGATTCAACTTCCGATGCTCAGGTTCGTGTTTCCGGCGGTACCGGACTTATCACCTATGACCCCAGCCGAGTTTCCAAACTTGGTGATATCCCCAACTTTTATTTTGGTGCATATTTCGGCTCATTCGGTGGTGGGGCGAGCGATGACCATCTTTATAATATTGAGCGTAATGCCGGATTCCAGATGATAGACAGTGCCGGTAACTATGTAAAAACCGTAAAGGATTATTATTTATATCCTGCCACTGCGGGTGTTGACCCCGGTTTCCAGAGCGTAACCAAAGATTCTCACCGCGCCAAGGCAAATGATATTCCCCTGAGCGACGGTTACCGCTTCATCTCTGCAACCTATCAGAAATGGATGAACAGACTTGATGTTGGCGGTGAGGGTGCTTCGGTTCAGGCAAATGCGTGCGCCAATGTGCTTTTCAGAGCTGTTGATAAATCCGAGCTTCGTGATAAAGTTGCCGAAGCACTCAGATTGGAGGCAGAAGGAAAAGACCTTAACGGTGTTATTGCCGATGCAAGCCTTGTGCTGGGCGATCCCACTGCTTCAAACTCAGAGGTCATTCAGGCTAAATCTGTTATTGATGCAGCGCTTATGAAAGCTAACCAGGGCGATTATATTTATTCTGCGGAATCATTCCTCGCCCCCGAAATCGTTTATCTTAAACCCGCAGACAGAAAGACCTTCCAATATTTTGTTAATGACTGTAATTCTTCTTATACGCAGAGCATAGAAGCAAAATCCAACGAGGGCACAGGCTATCTTGTGTTTGAAGGTCCCGCAGATGCAACTATTTTGAGCCTCACCTGCACCGGTGCAACAATCAACGGCAAATCTGCCGGTACTAATCTTACTGCAAGCGGCGGTGGGTTTACAATAAACGGAAATAAAGTTTCAGGAACCATCACCGCCTCAACATCCTCGCTTCCCACGGCGGCATCGACCGAAATGACCTCAACGCTCATCAAATGGACTGTTACTTACACCATAGATCAGCCTGGCAGATCAGTTGAGCAGACCGCAACTGCCTATACCGAGTGCTTTGCTCCTCTCAGCCTTTCAGTCGGTACGAGCTTGGAGGATGATCTGGATAATATCGGCGGATGGCCTTCCAGCAATAATAAGAGAGGTATTATCTGGTATACCACATGGATCTCAGGCGTTCATGAAATTTATCATCTGGATACTAACAAAGATAACAATAAAGATCCGTACTGGTATTCGGAAGAAAGAAGTCCGGACTTAACCGTAAAAAAGGGCTATTATGATTTGCTGAGTGAGCCTATGCTTGGTCAGGCAGCAAAGAAACAGGACAGAACAACCTGGCGAGGCCAGCAGAATTCGGCACTTTTAGTAAATAATAATTCGGTTCCCAATTTGGATTATTATTTCTATGCTTATTACAATGATGGCGGTTCCAATGATACCAGAGTAAATATGGGCGGTAACATAGCCGGTAAAATCTATGTTGATACATCAAGATATAACCAGTACGGTCAGATACCCAATCTCGATGTAGGTACCGATGTTCACAATATTACTACCGAAATGAATGACCATATGGCATATTTCGGCTATGAAATATCCGGTACATATAATAAGAATACTTATTGTATCAGGGATGGATTTATTGCTCCCAGTTCTATTCCCAACCAATATCTTGCGA
Source organism: Acutalibacteraceae bacterium (assembly GCA_045641485.1). Lineage (GTDB taxonomy): Bacteria > Bacillota > Clostridia > Oscillospirales > Acutalibacteraceae > DTU089. Next base: position 1,890 of record JAZUHA010000412.1, on the reverse strand, counting down.
TGCCAAATGGTCAGACTGAATCTTCAATAGAAACATTACACGGTCAAAGAAAAACGGCAAAAACGAACTCAAATATGAATATTGCCATCAATAACACATATGAGCATCTGAGTGCTATTTCGGCGTTTAAATTAAGAGTTCAAAACGGTTCAGCGTCAGGCAAGCAGAAGAATCTGGATGCTTGCGTTACCACCTACGCCGATTTCGTTTACACGGATAAATCCAATCTTCGCAGCAAGTATCTTTATGAGATCTCATCCGGTGAGCAGGAAGCATATTACACGCCCGCATCATGGTCAACTTATAAAACTGCATTGGAGAATCTTGCAGTCAACCTTGAAACGGTCAATGCCGTGGCAGATAATGACTTAGTAACGGAAGTTGAAACCGCGGCAGATAACCTTGTTCTTAAAAACACGACCGTAACCTATAAGTATGTCTGCACAAATGATAACAGTTCAGTTATGGACGATGTTACCATAGAAATTCCTTATTGCTCGGATATTTCTTACACTGCTCCCGTTGATTTTGATGCCTATGACTACAGCGGTTACACCGTCAAATATGACAACTATGCGGAATCAGCTCTCAATACATCTGAAGAATTCAGCACGAATTATTCGACTTACAATTCTATTACAGTAACATTCAAATACACATATAAGACCTTCACGCTGACTGTTAATCCCAACGGCGGAACCTACAGCGGAAGCACGAGCTTCACGCAGCAGTATAATACAACAGTTAATCTTACTCAGCCCACCGCTCCGGCAGGTTATCACTTTGACACCTGGGTCGTCACCGGCGGCGGTTCTTTAAACGGAAACACCTATACCTTTGGCACTGCCGATGCAACCGCTATTGCAACATGGACCCCCATGGACTATAAGATCGGCTATGACAATATGTTCTTTGGCGAAGGACATAATTTCGGCGGTCAGAAAAACGGAACCGTACATATTGATTTTACAAGTAACGGTTCAAACAGTGAGGCTACAATTCAAGATTCAGTATTTACCCCTGTTGAACCCGGAGAAACCTATCTTGTGGGTGCAGATATGACATTCACCAAAGTAGCAGGAGATCATAATCCCAGCGGTCAGATTTATCTCTTCTTCTATGATGCAGTCGGTAATGCAATAACTCCCGCACATACCGATGACGCAAAGCAGTCTGTTCTTAAAGACGGAATTACAACCACAAGCTATACCCCCGGATTTACGGAGAACGGTTATCACTATGTAACTTACAAAATGCCCGAGGGATGCTATAATGTTCAAATCAGATTTGACTGTGATATTCATAATGCAATAGCGGGCGATTCCGCTACAGCTGATTATACCAATATCCGTTTTGTTAAATGGGATGATTGCATGAAGGATATTAACTACGGTGATACATCCTCAACTGCAGTTGTAACTTATGATACGGAGGTTCCCGGTATTTCCACTCCCACAAATTCAGGCTATATCTTTGACGGTTATTACACAGAGCCCGGCGGAAAGGGTTACAAGTACTATAATGCCGACGGTACAAGTGCAAGTGAATGGCTTGAAACACAGAATACACCGGTTTACTCAAACTGGAAAAAGATTGCCAATGACGATGTTTTCGTTCTTGACACCGCTGCAGCAACTTATCTAAATGTTCTTGATAACGATGCAAGCGGAGCAACACTCTCCGGAGTATCAGGCGTTCCCGCCGGAGCAGCTGCTGCTATCGAGAACGGCAAGATCAAGTTCACTCCCGGCACTCTTATCAACGGCACCGTTTCATTCACTTACACGGTTACTCTTTCCGACGGCAACACCGGCAGCGCGACCGTTAAGGTCATCCCCGCAACCAGTGTTTACTATGAGGAAACAAGCAGATTTGTTAGATTCGAAGGTG